>JAUWKY010000129.1 GCA_030613915.1 Syntrophobacterales bacterium | reverse complement strand
CCGGATGTACGATCACTATTACGATGCCAGCCACAGACGCATAGAGCAGAGCGCAAATTTGTCAAATTGTCAAATCGTCGATTAGGAAATTAGAGAATTAGTTGATTAGAGAATTAGGGAATTAGTTGACTAGTCGATTGGTCAAATCGTTCAATCCATTAAAGTCGTTAAAACCTTTCAAAGCGCAAGTTCGCGGCTAGAAAGCCGCTCCCATAGGGAAATCTCTGCCCTCTTTGACTAATTTTCTAATTTTCCAATTCTCTAATTACCCAGCCTGTCTCCTACACGCTACCCTAATTTCCCTCAGGAGCCACGATCTTGACCTTCATCTCCACTCTCTCATTGGGGTTGTCACTGCCGTCTCTGGGTTGAGCGACTATTTCATCCGCCACCTTCATCCCCTTGGTAACCTCGCCAAAAACAGTATATTGGCCATCCAGAAAGGCTGCCTCAGCAACGCAGATAAAAAACTGTGAGCCGGCACTGTCAGGATTAGCAGCTCTCGCCATTGAGAGGGTACCCCTTTTGTGGGGAATATCACTGAACTCTGCTTCTAGCGTATACCCTGGCCCACCCGTTCCATGCTGTGACCTGTCCTCGCTTTTTGTATTCGGGTCACCCCCTTGGATGACAAATCCCGGAACGACCCTGTGAAAGGTGGTGCCATCGTAGAAGCCACTGCTGGCCAGTTCTATGAAACTGTTCACATGCTTTGGAGCAACCTCAGGGAAAAACTTCAGGGTGATTTCACCAAATTTTGTCTCTAATACAGCCGCTGTTAGCGCCATACGCTCAATCTCCTGTGTGTTGAAGGTTTTGGATCGGCTTTTATCGAGAAAGGCTTGTGAGTTATTTACTAATAAAAACAATAATACCACTGCAAAAGCATAGTGCATGACGCCTAGCACATAGCGTTGAAAATAGTACATGATTTCTCCCCTGTGTGGACAAAAATGGTTCAAAGAAAAAAGGCTCCGGTAACGGGAGCCTTGTTTTTAAAATGGAGCGGGAAACGGGATTTGAACCCGCGACTTCAACCTTGGCAAGGTTGCACTCTACCTCTGAGTTATTCCCGCTCAAGTCCTTTTTAGCTTAGCAAAGATCGGTCAATTGTCAAGACTAAACCTGCCGCCTCCGGCGAGTAGCAGTTCGTTGATTAGTCGATTAGTTGATTAGGAAATTAGTCGATTAGTCAATTAGGCAACTGGAAATTCGTAAACGGTAAATGGTCAACGGTAAGCAGTGAGCCCTTCGACCCCTTCGACAAGCTCAGAGCATGCAGGCTCAGAGCAGACAGTAGGCAGTAAGCAGTGAATAATTCAGTCATTTTACTAATTCTCTAATTACCCAATTTTCTAATTCTCTAGTTTTCTAATTCCCTAATTCTCTAATTACCCTGGCTGCCAGCTGAATCGGAGTCGTTCTCTTCGAGGACGTGCCAGAAGTTGCGAAAATAATTGAATCCCGACCAGAGTGTTATGATGACAGCCAGCCACAAGAAAAACATACCAACCGCGTGGAAATTGACACCGTAGTAGTCGTAGTGCAGCAGTAAACCGAGAATCGCCACTGTCTGCAAAACCATCTTCTGTTTACCAAGATGGTCGGCAGTAATCACCTTGCCTTCTAAGCCAGCTACGGAGCGCAATCCCATGATTGCCAGCTCCCTCCCAATGATCACTAGCACCATCCACGCCGGTACCCGATCGAGAGGAATCAGCATGATCAGGGCCGCAGACACTAGCAGCTTGTCGGCCAAGGGATCAAGGAACTTACCAAACGTTGTGACCAACTGGTGGCGCCGTGCAAGAAATCCGTCCAGGAGATCAGAAATAGAGGCCAGGGCAAAAACCAGAGCTGCCAAGAAGCTGGTAGTTTTGTGAGGAAAGAACAAGAAGACCACGAGCAGAGGGATACACCCGATCCTGAAAAAACTCAAGGTATTCGGGAGATTAAAGATGGTTTTTTTTCCTTTGTCAGTCATGTTTTCATCCGTATTCCGCTATGGCGCTACTGTGGGCGCGCCTGACAACATAGCCCAGTTATTGGAGTATAACATCTAGCCCGGATAAGTGTCAGGGTCTACCCTAATGTTGCATACCCAAACCGGTAAAAATCGCTGCGCTCGCGTGATAGCGCACTCTGACGCGTTTTTCCTCGGCGTGGGTATGCAACATTAGGGTTTTTTCTGCTGATTAAGGCTGAACTCGTCCCAGTACCGTAGAACCCGATCGACAAATGTTCGGGTCTCCTTATAGGGTGGAATCCTTCCGTATCTGCGCACGGTGTTCTCGCCGGCATTATACGCTGCCAGAGCCAACGGCACATTGTTCTGAAAGTTGTTCAACTGCCTCTTCAAGTACCGCACACCTGCGTTGATATTTTCATCTGGATCAAAAGAGTCCTTGACCGCCAGATCCTTGGCAGTCTCAGGCATCAGCTGCATCAATCCCTGGGCTCCCTTTCTTGAAACCGCATGTTTATCAAAGTCAGACTCAGCCCTAATCACCGCTTTTACCAGGGTGTTGTCCACGCCGTGCTTGCGAGCGGCCCGGATTATGATCCTGTCATAACGATCGAAGTAGGCTTTGTAGTCTAAATTGGTCTCGCTAATGTAAAGACGAAATCGGTAGTGCGTTGGGACGTTGGAGAAGTGAATTACTCCATCTTCATCCACATACCGGTAGATATCTGCCAGAGCCGGCTTGGCAATTGCACCGAGCAACACCAGCAGCAGAAGCCATGGTAACCAAGCCCTTCTAAACAGCCAATCCATGTAGTTTGCCATCGATCCGTCTGTCCGCTGCTAAGACCATCAGCTCTTGATCAGGTGGATTCCACCCGTTTCCAGTCGTCCAAAAATTGCTTCATACCAATGTCGGTGAGTGGATGCTTTGCAAGCTGTCCAATCACCTTAAATGGGATGGTGGCCACATCGGCCCCCATCTGGGCCGCCTCAAGCACGTGTAGAGGATTCCTGATGCTGGCCACCAGGACCTCGGTCTCGAATATGTAGTTCTGGTAGATTTCGAGAATCTGAGCTACCAGCTCCATCCCGGTATGGGAGATATCATCCAACCGGCCAATGAAAGGGCTCACATACGTAGCGCCCGCCTTGGCTGCTAGCAGAGCCTGCAGAGGGGAAAAAACCAGAGTGACATTGGTTTTGATGGACTCTGCGGTCAACTGAAGTGTCGCTTTGAGCCCCTCGGTGATCATTGGAATTTTCACCACCACGTGTTCATGAATTTTAGCAAGTTCCCTGGCCTCCTTCACCATGCCATCTGCATCGATGCTCACTACCTCAGCGCTCACGGGCCCCTGGACAACTTCACAAATCTCATGGATAAGTTTCTTGAAGTCTTCTCTATTCTGGCAGCCTTCCTTGGCCACCAGCGAGGGGTTGGTCGTCACTCCATCGATCATACCCAGTTCTTTGGCCTCCCTAATCTCATCAAGATTAGCAGTGTCAATGAAAAACTTCATTCACAACCTCCTCTTCCAGCATTACGGTTGCCCAGGTCCAAGTGAAGACCGGGAAAATACGCCAATATCCCTCTTATTGCACTGGACCAGCCCCCTGATTCCTGGCTTGCTGAAGAGTTACCGCGTACGAGGCCAATATCTTCCAATGCAAGTATTATTCCCCTGTAAGATCGATGTGCGATGCCTGGTGTGGGATCCTTCACTCGCCAATTTAGATCAGTGCATCTGCTTGCAAGCTTGAGTAATCTCTTAATCGACGTTGTCTGAGTGTTCCAGAAGGAATTGATCCCTACAGCTCTCACTGCAGAAATGGTAGGTCTTGCCTGCTAATCGACCGTCCACTCCCTGGGCTGGGAGAATGTAGGCGCCGCACTGAGGGTCTTGGACCAACTCCGCCGTACTCTTGTTCGCAGGTACCTCCGGCCTGCTGGAAACACTCACACCTTTTATCAAACCACCCAGTAGCTTGTAAACCACAATGACAAGAAAAACGATGATAGCAAGACGTATCATCAGCTAACAACGACCTCCACCCGCTGATGGCCGTCTTCCAGATCATCCAGGAGTTCGGCAACGGTTTTTTCCAGGCAAGGATGGCGGAGGTCAGGTGCAATTTCGTTGAGGGGTTCCAAGACAAAGCGCCGCTCATGGAGGAGAGGATGGGGAACCGACAGGTCCGGCAAATCGATTATCAAGTCGTCAAAAATCAACAGGTCAAGGTCAATGGATCGCGGTCCCCATTTGAGCGTGCGAATTCTCCCAAAGGTGTTCTCGATTGCCAGCATCTGGCGTAAGAGCCAATGGGCATCTTTTGCTGTCTCCAGTAAGACAACTCCGTTAATAAAGGCAGCTTGTTCCACCAGGCCCACCGGGGTAGTCTCATAGAATGACGAGGTTTGAAGCACAGTGCACGTGGGCAGAACCGCCAGAGCTTCAACGGCATTCCGGCAACTTTCCAATCGATTTCCAAGATTTGAACCTAAGCCAATGTAAGCGTGGTGTGTTTTCATATTTATTAGGTGTCAGGTGTCAGGTGTCAGGGAAGAGAAAAAAAGCTGAAACCTGAACACTGAAACCTGAAACCTTCATCCGTCCTGAACGCTGACTGCTTAATGGCTCTTATTTTATCCCAAGCACATGCTGCATGTCGTAGAGACCAGGGGCTTGGTTCACCACCCATATCGCCGCTTTCACCCCACCGCGGGCGAAATTATCCCGGCTATGGGCTCTGTGCGTCAGTTCAAGCCGTTCACCCACTCCAGCAAAAAGTACGGTGTGTTCTCCGACAATATCACCACCGCGAATTGTCTGAATGCCGATTTCCTCCGGTCGCCGCTCGCCTATGATTCCGTGCCGTTCGTATACGCCCACTTTCTCGAGCTCTCGTCCCAAAGCAGCCGCCAAATTCTGGGCGAGCTTAACCGCCGTTCCGCTCGGAGCATCCTTTTTGTGGTGATGGTGGGCCTCTATGATCTCGACATCAAACCCGTCACCCAGGGCCCTGGCCATATCTTCCACCACCTTGAACATCAGATTTACGCCCATGCTCATGTTGGGCGCCTGAACACACGGTATTTCAGCGGCCAACGCCCCTATGGTCTCCATCTCCTCAGCCGTGAAGCCGGTGGTGCCGATAACCATGGGTTTCTTTGCCGCCGCCGCTGTACGAAGGTGTTTCACAGATGCCTCATGGTGAGTAAAGTCAACTATCACATCCCCCGCTTCAAGAACTGAATTCAGATCGGGTGCAATCTTCATCCCCATTGACCCCAGTCCGACCACTTCACCAACGTCGGAGCCCACCGAAGGATGGTCAGCCCGCTCAAAAGCGGCGGCAAGTGAAATTCCCTCTGTGGCCGCAATGGTGTGAATTATGCGGCCACCCATTCTTCCCGCTGCTCCCGCGACTATTGCTTTTATCATTAGTTATTACCCCCCTCTCTCCGAAGAAGGACGCGGAGAAACGGTGATGCGGAGACGAGGTGATGTCGAACTGGTCTCAGCCCTAACACCGTGTCGCCGCGTCATCTCGCCGCTGTACGCTGTGCGGTCTGCCATAGGCAGACTACAATACTCCGTAGGCCTCGAGGTCTTTGCGTAGGTTGCCCAGATTGGCCTCCGACATTGGAACCAGAGGTAAACGCACTTCCGCAGAAGAGATCTTGCCCATCATCGCCAAGGCTGCCTTTACCGGCGCCGGGTTGGTCTCATAGAACATGGAATGACACAATGGAAGAAGACGATAGTAGAGCTCACGGGCCTGGTCAAAATCGCCGGCTAAAAGCAGATTGCACAGGTCAGCCATGTCTCGCGGCACAATGTTTGCCACAACACAAATGACCCCTTTTCCGCCCACAGACATGAGCGGATAGGTAAGAAAGTCCTCACCGGAGACAACAGTGAGCTCATCACCACAGAGCCGAATAATCTCGGTGATCTGTTTCATGGAGCCGCTGGCCTCTTTGACCCCGACGATATTCTTCATCTCTGCAAGTCGAGCAAAGGTAGTCGGCTCGATGTTGCTGGCCGTTCGCCCAGGGATGTTGTAAATGATGATGGGAATATCAACCTCTTCGGCCACTTTCTTGTAGTGCTGGTATATCCCTTCCTGGGTGGGCTTGTTGTAGTACGGGCTTATCATCAACACCCCGTCTGCCCCAATCTTCTTGGCGTGAGCGGTCAGTCTTACGGCTTCTGCGGTGTTGTTGGAACCGGTCCCGGCTACGACTGGAACCCGGCCGTTCACCTGGTCCACCGTTATTTCCACCACGCGCTCGTGCTCATCGTGCGAGAGCGTGGCCGACTCGCCGGTGGTACCACAAGGCACGATACCATGGACTCCATTCTCGAGATGAAACTCGATCAGTTGACGCAACCCTTCCTCGTCCACTCCACCGCTCTTAAAAGGGGTGACAACGGCGGGCAATACTCCGGTAAACATGACAATCTCCTTCTCTATTTGTATGCTAGTTGTTAGAAAGTGGTCGTTCGGTTTCCAATTCAAGATATCGAATTTGAAATGGTAAATTTTAAGATGTATCTGGAGTCGCTGACAACTGACCTTGAAATACTGTAATTTACTCAGTCTCTTCCCAGAGCCGGCCCTGGTAAATTACCGTGGCCTCTCCTTCCATATATACCTTTTCTGGAAGTTCTCCGTCAGCATCAAAATAGATGGTAAGAGTCTCCCCGCTTCTGGTATGAACATCAACAGGTGCTTCGACTATGCCCTCGACAGCTCCAACCACAGCCACCGCTGTAGCCCCCGTTCCACAGGCGAGAGTCTCATCTTCCACCCCCCGTTCATAGGTCCTAATGGCCATG
>JAUWKY010000131.1 GCA_030613915.1 Syntrophobacterales bacterium | reverse complement strand
TGAATATGTTTACGTTGCAACTAGCAGAGACAACAAAGTATCCGTGATCCGAACATCCGATAACACAGTCGTCGCAACGATTAAGGTGGGCGAATGGCCCTGGGGCATTGCGATGACGCCTAACGGAAAGTACGTTTATGTGTCAAGTATAGCCGATGACACAGTATCGGTTATAAGAACTGTCGATAACTTTGTTACAACTACTATTGCCGTCGGAGCAGATCCTTATAGTTTTGGTAATTTCATTGCCAATACACCCGATGATATCAAATGGGTGGACACGGTTGTCGGCGACCAGCAGATAGGTATCCGAGGCAAAACAGGGGTCAGATCAATTGAGTCAATAGAGTCAGTTGATCCTAATACTGTCTCGGACACTACAAACATGCCTGGTAGTATGCCATGGGGTCTCATTAGTTTCAGGCTAACGGTGGACAATCCTGGGGATACGGCCGAAGTAACCATATATTTTCCCGATGCCGCAGGAAGCAATGCCAGTTGGCATAAATATGACTCGCTAAATGGTTGGCAAGACTATGCAGATCACGCCACGTTCAGCCCCGATAGGCGATCAGTTACGGTAGAACTTCAAGATGGCGGTTATGGTGATGCCGATGGAACGGCCAATGGCATAATCATTGATCCCAGCGGCTTGGGTTCAGCCTCATCATCAGAGTCTGAGAGCAGTGGCGGCGGTGGTGGAGGTTGCTTTATCGCCACCGTCACGGGCCCCCGGTAGAGCGTAAATTCCGCCCCACCGATTCCTGCGTAACAACCATATGGGCAAAGCTCTGACAGAAATTTACTTGGAAGAATAAAGCAATAACTTCATTACCTTCCATCGACCAATCATTTGTCCTAAGATGGTGCAACGTACCCTTTCACTTCACTACTCCTGACCTCTCGTAGCTTTTTTGCTCTGCAGTCGCGGAATTTGGTATGCTGTGTGCATATTCAAAATGCCACCGAGCCCGCATATTTTACGAATGGCCTACTACGACCACATTTCCGAGGAAGACAGGGGGAAAATGGGTGAGGAGAGTAGCCATGGACGAAGTGGCCAGATTTTTGGCTGATTCAGTGATGTGCAAAGACTTTGATGCCGACGAGGTGGCGAAACTCGCCGCGATATGTAAGTCCGTCCGATTCAAGTCTGGAGACGTCATCGTTGCCGAAGATGCCCGCGGGCGAGACCTTTACTTCATCAAAAGTGGGAGGGCGCAAATTAGCCTCAGTGGCCCCTCCTCGCGAGACGACGCAGGGGCCATTAGTAAGATTCTTCCCGGTCAGGTGTTTGGCGAGTTGGGCTTCATAGATGGTGCCCGGCGATCCACCTGGGTGATAGCCATCGACGAGTTGGAGGCAATTCAACTCGCATGGGAGGACTTTTCCCAACTGACCGCGAGCAATACAGTAATCGGTTATAAGTTTATTTATAATCTGGCCCTGGTCATTGCCGAGCGGCTCCGAGATACCACCATGTCCCTGAGTAACCTATTGGGAGTTCGCGGGAGGTACTAGCCAGGATATTTCATACCTCCGCTGCTCCAACACCCCACCGCCTTCGAGCCTACCCCATTACTCCATTGCGTCCGCAGTCTGTCTGTGCTTAGATTGAAACCGTGACGTGGATTTCTCCTCAGTGCCTTAGGGGGATATCGTATGTATAGTTTTCTCGCCGACCTTGTAATGCTTCTCCACTTCAGCTTTATCCTTTTGGTGGTCTTTGGGGGACTGTTGGCGCTCCGTTGGCAGCGTTTTGCTGTGGTGCACCTGCCGGCGGTACTGTGGGCCCTTTTCTTGGAACTCAAGCCGGGGACCCTGTGCCCATTGACTCCGCTTGAGCAGATGCTGAGACACCGTGCCGGAGAACCATCCTATACGGGGGGATTTGTTGGACACTACCTCGGTCCCATCATCTATCCAAATATGACACTTCAGGACCAATATTTCATAGCTGCGGCACTGTTTTTGTTCACCCTGGTGATTTACTGGAGAGTGTTCAGGAAGTGGCTCAAGACCCGCCAGTAAGCCGCATAGCGCAATGACTTAGTAATCGATGACGCTATGCGCTTCGCGCTATGCTTCCTTTCTTACAAACCCCTTGCACTCTAAGAATTCAGCCTTATATTCAAAATAATATCCGGGCTAGACACCTGAGAAAGGGGGCGAGTCTAATGGAAGAGATCTGTCGCTGTATGGTTGTTACTGAGGATGACCGTATGCTTTGTGTAAAGGATGAAAAATGCTGTGCGGAAGTACGCAAGAATTTGGAGCCTCATGAGTGTTGATGAGTTTCAAATTTAGGTAATTTAAAAACCAGAAAACCACAGACGCCACTGCCTTTCCGGCAGTGGCGTTTTTCATTAGATTTCTCGCCCGAGCCCTGCGGGCTCTCTGAGTTCTCTGTGATCTCTGTGAGAGTCCGTTTCTAGCGTTCCGCGCCGCAATGTGGGCAGTAGTTGAACCCCTTCTCAATAGTCTCGCCGCAACGGTGGCACCGGATTGCCTGCAGATCCGTTCTGGCAGGATAAACCTTGCCCGTTTCGTCGGCGATATGACCACATCGCTCACATTCGACAAAAGACTGGCCCTTGCGAACACGAAAAATGGGTATAAAGAAAAGGGATAAGTAGTCATCCGTGCGAACTAGATACGCCTGACTCAAGCCACAATTGGAGCAGATGCGTGGTAGGCCCTCAAGTTTTTTCCTTCTGGGGCCAATGCCTCCAATAAAAACCATCTGGACTTATTTCTCCTGGCTCCATGCCCTATGCCTTCCCAAACCGGGAACCCGCCCGAAGGGTGGGAGTCCGAAGGACAAATCCGCAATCCGCAATCCCCCATCCCACATCTGTATTTCAGGATTTGTTATTTCGCTGGGGCCGCTCCTTCTAGATCCTCGTCTTCCAGGCGGGCCACCGCCTCCACAAAATAAGCTGATGAGCAATTGATGATGCGAGTCAAACCCTCTGTTTCAATTTTTGCGAGGGGAGGGTCGTAGGAGACGACCTGGCCGGTGATGCTGGTGTCGCCGTGTTCTCGACTAAAATAGAAAGTGTAGGTCTTTCCCGTCTCGAATAATGGTGCCATTTTTAACCTCCTTTACGGTGTCGCGACACCCTTGCGTGAACAAACACTGGAATTCTAGCATAGTCGCCTAAATTATATAAGGATTTTGATCCAGTGATGAAATATCCTGGCTATATCCTTGCAGATGCACTTCATTATTCGCTTGCCTTCTGACAATGATCTTCCTAACATGTGCACGATATTAGGCTGAGGAGGAGACTTCTATGCGGGTTCTGATTTGCGACGGTCTGCGTCAGCAGGGAGTGAAGATTTTTCAAAAGGTCAAGAATCTTGAGGTGGAGGTTCGTAAGAAGATTGAGCCCGAGGAATTGCTGGATGTGATCCCTGACTGCGACGGCGTGGTGATACGTAGTCGTACGAAGATCGGGCGGAAAGTTCTTAAGCAAGCATCCCGTCTACGCGTGATCGGTCGGGCAGGCATTGGTGTAGACAACATAGACATCGAGGCGGCAACCGAGCGCGGCGTGCTGGTGATGAACACCCCTGGAGCCAATGCTGTGGCCGCTGCTGAACATGCAATGGCCCTTATGTTGGCGCTCGCCAGGCACATTCCCCGGGCGGACGAGTCCGTGCGGGCTGGTAAATGGGAAAAGAAAAAGTTCGTAGGCACCGAGCTCTACAATCAAACCCTGGGCATAATCGGTTTGGGCCGTATTGGCTCCATTGTGGCGAATCGAGCCCTCGGTATGAGAATGAGGGTGCTGGCGTTCGATCCTTATGTCTCAGAAGATGTGGCCGCCAAACTCGGAGTGGAGTTGGTCTCTCCACAGAAGCTCTTTCGGCAGTCTCAATTTATCACCATTCACACCCCATTCACCAAAGAGACCATGGGACTGCTGGACGAAGCCGCCTTTAAAATGATGAAACGGGGGGTGCGCATCGTCAACTGCGCTAGAGGGGGGATCATCGATGAGTCGGCCCTTTACGAGGCCATAAAGAAAAAGAAAGTAGCAGGGGCAGCCCTGGATGTTTTCTCGCAAGAGCCGCCGGTTGGCAACCCACTTCTTACCCTGCCTCAGGTCATAGCTACGCCCCACCTGGGCGCTTCCAGCGAACAGGCGCAGATGAATGTGGCCGTTGCCATTGCTGAACAGATGGTGGATTACCTGCAAAATGGGTTGATCAGGAACGCGGTGAATATGCCCTCCATGAGCCCCAAGATGATTGAGCAAATACAACCTTACATGCGACTGGCCGAACGACTGGGTCATTTCCTCTCCATGTATTTTCAGGGCAACGTCCGTCACCTGAAGATAAGCTATGGTGGTGATCTGCGAGAATTGGAGTTGGCACCGGTAACCAATGCGGCCCAGAAGGGTTTTCTGGAGCGGGGCTTGGGCGAAGAAGTCAACCTGGTGAATGCGCCGGTTATCATGCGGAACCGGGGAATCCAAGTGGAAATCGCCACCACTTCCGAGGCGAGAGGATATGCAGGACTGATTACCTTAGCAGTGGTCACCGACCAAGGTCAATTTCGAGTTGCCGGCACGGTTTTCCCGACACCGGAATGTCGGATTGTCGGGATAGATGACTATCGCGTGGAAGCTTCCTTGGAGGGACGCATGCTGCTCATCTCCAATCACGACCGTCCTGGTGTCATTGGCTTTATTGGCACGACTCTGGGTGACCATCAGGTCAACATTGCAGACATGCATCTGAGCCGAATTCGCAGCAAAGGAACGGCCATCTGTCTGGTCACCATTGACCATCCTGTAACCTCGGCCGTGCTCCAGGCCCTGAAGGAATACGAGGATATCATCGAGGTAACGGAAATAGAGGTTTAGTCTCGAAGTCATTAGTCAAAGTCTGATCCTCATTCCATGTTGCCGATAGGCAAAGCTAGAAATAAAATCTAACGCCGAAACCTCCTTCGAGATCAAAATCATAGCTGAGCGCCACGTCCCATATTGGTACAACTTCAAGAAAGACATCAACAGGCACGCCTGCAAATTCATAAGCCAGGCCCACGGGAAATCGAATCCCGAATTTATCCTCGTTGCTCTCTTGAAGCTTTAGTCTTCCGCCAATGCCCAAGTAGACTGGCAATTCGCCTTGCTCAACTGTAATCAGCGAACGGAAATGATATAGGTAGTCTGCCCAAATATACCAGTCGTCTTTTGAACTGAGGCGCCGGAGGATAGCACCGTCAAATGCATGGGTCTCATCCAGAAAATACTTAGCGCTAATACCTGCAAGATACCTAGGGTTAGGACCTGACATACCATACATCGCTCCCACTCCAAATGGTCCTCTTTCTGCCAGTGTGCTCTGTGCTAGTGCAGTTCCAGAGATTAAAGCGAATGTCACGACGATAGTAACAAAAAGTCTGGTCATGGACACTCTCCTTTCTTTTTTTGAGGATTTGGGGTTAGCAAGGCAATTGAAGTCAAGTGCAATCCTCTGAGGGCTAAAGTTCGGATAGCATCCCTTAATTCACACTCGGCTGGGATTCAACGAGTTGGTAAAATATTACTATAACATATTGATATTATAGTAATAATAGCAATATTCGTCAATTCGCAGTTCACGGCGACTAAAATTTCGATGAGTTTTATTCATAGTACAAACTAGAAGCTTATCAAAAGATTACCAAAAGATTACGATTTAGTAAGGATTGCTCTGGAGGAGACCGCGTTAAATGGAATACTGGTCGCCAGATTAGTAATCAGAGGAAATACATGGTAGATTTTAAGTAGTTAGCGCAGTCGAAATTTCGCAATACAGTCCCTTTGCAACTTGTCAAAATATCACTATAGAAGTTGAATTGGGCCGAAACTGATTAGAAGAAATAACTTAGCTCAAGCACGTGAAGCTCCAAGCCTGGATTCTGATTATAGATGCTCGCGTTGGACATGTGCTGGAACCGATATCCCACACCCAGATTAGCACCGAGTTTGAAACTTATGCCCATATGACTCACAAATTGAATGGGCCCCCCAAAGTCCTCCTGGCCGAACTCATGCTTACTCAGAAGTGCAGCACTGATCCCTCCGTCCAGCAAAATTAGGCCGCGAACCATACTCAGTTCAATGCTCGGACCGACCGAGCCAATGAAACCTGTTTCCCCTCCACCCCTAAGAGCACCAGCAGAGAGGTGAATCCTCGTACTCAAAAACCAACCTGGGGCTAGTCCCCAACTCCATGGCAGCCCATAGGTCGCAAACACCTCATATTGCTTAAAATCTTCATTCCTGTGTGTCGCAGATAGACCCGCTCGAAGACCAACCGCGATCCAGTCCGTTTCCTCGGCGCTGCCCGGTTGGGGCGAGAAGATGCTCAGCAACAGCAGCAGTATCAACCAGATAGTCTTAAATCGCATGGTGTCTCTGCGCCTGTACACGACGGCCGACAATGCAACGGTAATTTATGGGATCTACGACCGCGGCTGTCCAGTACACATGATGATAAGCCACTCACTGTTGTTCACTCCATCCCACCCTCAGAGCCAAGACCACTGCCAACAAGTATGCCATAACCGCCAGAGCCAGGACCAGCCGGAAGCCCAAAGACATTGCCAGCAGTATAGTGAGCGGGGCGGCTGCTACAGAGGCAAAGCCGTTTATACCCCAGGCCCAGGGAAGCAGGCCTCGTGACCAATTTTCCAGAAGCAGCATGCCGGCCGGAAAGGGCCAGCCCA
>JAUWKY010000300.1 GCA_030613915.1 Syntrophobacterales bacterium | reverse complement strand
ATCACAGGCCCGTGTCGGAAGGGCTGGGGAATGCGGGCCAGTTCTGCTTCCAGCGCTCCTTTGAGAGTGCTTTTCAAGGACTTCATGGTGCTATCCTTTCTAGCCCCGATATTAATCGTCTTCGAGATTCAGCCATTTACTGGCTGAGCGTCCTTTTATCCAGGCTTGATCTTCTGCAGTCAGACCAGCCCCAGCCATTTCCTCGAAATAGCGTTCAGGCAGAATAAGCGGATAATCGCTCCCGAATAGAATTCTCTGGGCCCCAACGATCTTTACTGCGACAGCATAAATTGCCGGGTCATAAAGGAACGGGGAGGCAGCGGTATCATAAGCAACTTGTGAGAGAACCTCTCGAGCTTCTTTCTTCAGTAACTCATAAACAAAAAGGCCTCCACCCCAGTGACACAAAATAAAGCGATTATCAGGAAAGGCTCGAATCAGCTCATAGATGACTTTTAAGGAAACCTCAGCCTTGCCGGGATACCAGTGTCCAACCCTTTCATTGGTATGGAGCATAAGAGGCACGCGGTAGTTGCGGCAGCTGGAGGCAATTGGGTCCAGCATGTCCACAACGCTGGAGTCTAAAACCTCGGTGTAAAAAGCCAGCTCACCTACACCTCGCATACCGCCAACCAGACAACGCTCCACTTCCGCAGCCGCCTGGTTCGCTCTGGGATCAACGCAGACAAAGGGCAGGAGGCGGTCCGGAAAGCGGCTGGCAGCTTCCCCCACATAGTCATTGTGGCGTCGCATGAGTTCCGGATCGCTCCAGGGAAAACCGAAAACCACGGTCTGGTCCACTCCGGAGCGATCCATCTGTTCGACCAGTGCGGCAGCACCTACAAGTGTTGCTTTGGGGGAAGCATAGAGCAGTCTGAATGCTGAATCTGCTTTGATCAAAGGTTCGCGGTTGTCGCGCATGGAAGGTGGGAAAATATGGGTATGGCAATCGATGATCATTTTGGCAGCTTCGCCACTCCCCCTCAGCCCGAGTGATAGAAGAGGTAAACTCGCCACGATTCGGGCGTGTTTCCGATTCGCCGAGTTATCATCAACATCGGATGCCAGCTTGGTCTTTTCGCCTTGCTAATCAACCTCATCCTTGCCTGCTTCGGAGTGCGTCCCCCCTTTTTCTTATTGCACGGCAGGCAGCAGGTTACAATATTCTCCCAAGCCGTTCTGCCACCCCTTGATTTGGGTATGACATGGTCGTACGTTAGATCACTGGCATGTTTACTTTCGGCGCAATACTGGCACTGATATTTGTCCCGAATATAGATATTTTCCCGAGAAAAACGGATGGTATGCTTCCGAAACCGGACGAGATGTATCAATCTAACAACAGCAGGGAGTCGGATGGCCAGGGTGACCGATCTCACCACGCAATCATATGTTTCCAGGACCTCCACTTTATCAAGGGTGAGAAGTGTAATTGCCCTTTTCCAGGAGATTACTCGAAGTGGCTCGTAGGTGGCATTGAGCAGGAGAACCCTTTCCATAATTCAGCCCGTCGGATTGCGAGATAACAAGATAAGCGGCAACTGCTGTCGTTTCTCTGCCCTTACAATACCAGAGCGAAAATCAAAGACAATCATGGTAGACTCAATTCCTCCGCCTTGCTGTAAACACCAGGCGATGTGCTCACTCTCTTTGCTGTCGGAACTCTACCACATTATCCAGGAAAAGATCAACGACATTGAACAGTTGGCATTTCGCATTGCAAATTTTTCAATACTCATTGCCCATTACCCATTTGACACTTGGAGATGAGACCTATATTTAAGAGTGCTTACATGTGAATAGGTGTGAAATGCGAAATGCGAAATGCCAAATGACCCGGAAAATCTTTGTCAACAAATAGTTTCTACAGTACTATGCAGCCCACAATAATTTTAACCCGGATGTTTCACAAATTGACGCCGCGAGACCATAGAAAGCGGTCCGCCTTAGGCGGGTTTATGAATAATCCGGGTTAGGGGGAGCCATGAACGAGCAACTAATAAAAACCGCCGTAGACTGCGTCAAGGAGGGCGGCGCTGTTCTTCTGAATTACCACAATAAACTTGAAACGTTGCAGATCCAGTCCAAAGGTCGCTTTGACTATGTGACCGAGGCAGACCTGGCAGCACAGGAAGCCATCGTCCAACTGATCCAAAGGCGCCACCCGGACCATGAGATTTTGGCCGAAGAAGACGAGAGCAGTACAGGCCAGAACGCGAGCCGCTGGTTGGTGGACCCACTGGACGGCACCACAAACTTCATTCACGGTTTCCCCGTTTTTGCGGTGAGCGTTGCCCTGGAATATAAGAATGCCATAGTTTTGGGAGCAATATACGATCCCTGCCGCCAAGAGCTTTTTCTCGCTCAGAAAGGGCATGGTGCCACCCTTAATGGCCGTCCTATTCAGGTTTCCAACCGACGAAAGGTTGATGAAGCTCTGGTGGCCACTGCCTTCCCCTGGAGGGAGAAAACAATTTTATCTCACTATCTCCGAGGGTTTAACCGGGTCTTTGCAAAGGTGAGCGATATTCGTCGAGGTGGGTCCGCGGCCCTGGATCTCTCCTATGTGGCCTGTGGCCGTTGCGAAGGCTATTGGGAACTTGGCCTCAGTCCCTGGGACATTGCTGCCGGCCACCTCCTGGTGAAGGAAGCAGGAGGATATATTTCGGATTTTAGCGGCGGGAACAATCATATCTGGGTCGGCGACGTGGTTGCCGGCAATCCGTCCATACACACCTTCCTGCTGGAGATTATCCGGGAGGTTTTTGGGGGTAACGTTTCAGTGCCAAGCACATAGCGCTTGGCACTGAAAGCGAGACTGGCGAGACCGGGAAGTTATCCGTTATCCGCTGATTATGAGGGATTAAGACGATGATCGACCTACCAGAGGGATTGTACGAAGTGGACCAGGCTTACCTGGTGGATGCCAACAGAAACCGACTGTCTCTGCGCAATGTCACCTTTGAAATCTGGCTCGACAAAAAAAAACAGAAGCAATTGAGAGGCCGCGGTCTCATAAACAACTTCAACTTCTCTGAGATGCTGGAAGATTCCGAAGATGTGGATCTCGTTCTTCGTTTTTTTGACGACTACTTTCTCTGGCTGAAAGAGCCTGTAATCCAGGTCGGCAAAGTCTTCGAACCGACCACTGAATCCTCTTGCATATTCGCCGTTGGCGAGACTATCTCCCCGGTGTCTCAGGAGCAATTTTTGGATCTCACCGGCCTCAGTCAACTGGGTACTGAGGACTAAACATATTTGACGGCTTCGTAAAAAGTCCATCTGTCCCGCCCCGGCGGGATTGCGCTTCATCTTTAGTCATTGCGGCGTACCTGTAAGTACGCCGCATTCCTAAAGATTATTCGCGCTCGCTGCGCTCCGCTCAGTCCCACCACTTGGTGGCGGGT
>JAUWKY010000307.1 GCA_030613915.1 Syntrophobacterales bacterium | reverse complement strand
GCGAATTGAGTGAGGCCTCAGCGACGGAACAAGAAATAGAGGCTATCAATATCATCGATATTGATAGCCCTTTTGACAGAGAGGAGGTAGAGAAATATACGGATGAAGAATACGCGAAAAGTGTGAGCCGTTCGGATATCCCGATTGCTGGAGCTCCCAGGCCGGAACTTTTGGAGAACTACTGCGAATTGGGAGCAAGGCTCTGCGAGATTTTCGAGAAGGTAGGAGGTGTATGCAAGGGAGGAATAAAGACTGAGAAATGTCCCCAGATAGAGGCAGAAAAGAAAAAGGCAGCTGGGAAGAAACAAGGGTTTGATCCAAGCAAGCTCATAGGCATCGATATGCCCTTCGATTACGAAGAAGTAGTAGCCATAACCGGTCCAGAATATGTTCAGTACCTGGACCGTGATGGCTATGCCTTCCTACCCTATGATCAACTCAAGAAAAACGCTGCCCGATTTCTGGCCACAGAGCCTGAACCCGCACCAGTTTCCCTTGAAGTTGTTGAAGACGCTGTTCAGCACGACATACTGGTCATAGAAGACGAGGTAGCGGTCAACAACAATATCAGAAAGATCCTTGCCAAGAAGGGGTATCAAGTAGATCAGGCTGTCACTAAAGAAGAGGCTCTCCGCAAGATTGAACAGCGGGCTTACAAGATTGTTTTATTAGACTTGAAAATTCCTGGGGTCAAAGGCCTGGAGCTTCTGCGGGCAATTCGTGAAAAGAGACCGGAAAGCATGGTGATTATCATTACCGGCTACGCCAGTATAGAGACTGCTAAAGAAACTGCTCGTTTGGGGGCCGTAGATTACCTACCCAAGCCCTTCACTCCGCATGAAATTCGCGAGGCAACGGAAAACGCCCTCCAACTTGCAGCTTAAGAAACAAGAAAAAACTCCCGGTGTTAGTAATCACCGGGAGTTTTTTTATGCTCTAACCCCTTCACCCCACCACTAGCCCGGATATTTCACGAATCGCCTGCTGCGACCGCGGATATGGCCGTCCTTCCGGGCGTTCTCGGGTATCGGCCCCTGCGACGTACCGTTTAGGTACGCCTCGGAGCCAACACCCTGCGGTTGCCCGGTGGCCCGCCCGCCTCGCCTGAGCGAGCAGGCTCGCGATGGCGGGCAGGCAAACCCTTCTCCGCGGTCTCGCGACACCACTTCGTGAAACATTCGGGCTTGTTTGCAAATATCCCATCTCCCTGCTACCATTGAACTTCCTTGAAATATGACAAAATATGTTGAGGCTGCTGCCAGTGAACCTTTATCTTGTGGGTTATCGCTGTACGGGCAAGACCGGCGTGGGACGACTGCTTGCTGAGGCTATGGCCTGGACCTTCGTTGATATGGACCATGAACTGGTGGCAGAGGCGGGGATCCCGATCGAGGATATTGTCGACAGCCGGGGCTGGAAATATTTCAGGGAGCGCGAAGCCCAGTTGCTCGAGAGGCTCAGTCAAGCTACGAAACAGGTGATCTCTACAGGCGGTGGCGTGGTAACAGTGCCCGAGAATATAGCCATGATGCGTGGCAGCGGGAAAGTAGTTTGGCTTCATGCCAGCCCGGCTACCATTGCCGCACGGATGGAAGCGGACAGAAACACCGTCGGCCAACGGCCCCCTCTCCATGGGAACGACTCTGTCGTTGAGATCGAGGAGGTTCTGGCAGAAAGACTGCCCCTCTATGATGAGGCCATGCATCTGCAAGTTGAAACAGATGACCTGTCTCTGGAGGAAGCGACCGAGTCTATACTTAGGTGGCTTGAAAGTCAATCAGAAGCTGGCAGTTAGCAGCCCCGCGACAAGCTCCCCGTACCTACGCACGGGACAAGCGGGACAGGCAGGCAGCAGGCAGAGCAGGGCGGCAGAGGGACCCGGTGACGCGGAGACACGGCGACGCGGCGTAATCAATTAGTAATGACCAGTGGGCAATGACGCTATGCGCTTAGCGCTTTGCGGAAAATAGGAGTTAACTGATGCCAGGAAATACCTTCGGTACCATGTTTCGCGTCACCACCTGGGGTGAATCCCATGGACCTGCCCTGGGTGCTGTGGTTGACGGCTGCCCGCCAGGCTTGACTCTCACCGCAGAGGACATAAACCAAGAATTAACCTGGCGACGAGCTCGCGATAGTCGTGTCTCCACTTCTCGCCGTGAACCGGATCAAGTAGAAGTCTTGTCAGGTGTTTTTGAGGGTCGCACCACCGGCACCCCCATAAGCCTCGTGATCTACAACCGAGATGTGGACAGCAGCGCTTACGATGATCTCAAGAATGTCTTTCGACCGGGCCACGCTGACTACACATACTGGCACAAATATGGAATTCGAGAGCGGCGTGGAGGTGGCCGGGCCTCGGGACGGGAGACGGTGGCTCGAGTAGCTGCCGGCGCTGTGGCGAAAAAGGTCCTGGATCAGCATGGGATTACCGTGTTGGGGTACACTTTGGCCTTGGGTGGCGTTCGTGCTCGAAACTTGGATTTTGGTGAGATTTTTAAAAACCTTTTTTTCTGTCCAGATCCCGAAGCAGTCCCACGAATGATTCAGCGTCTGCAAGAGATCAAAGAGGCCGGAGATTCGGCTGGCGGGGTAGTAGAGGTCCGGGCTCAAGGATGTCCGGCCGGCCTCGGCGAACCGGTGTTTGCCAAACTGGATGCAGCCCTTGCTGGAGCTCTGATGGGGATTGGCGCGGTGAAAGGTGTAGAGATCGGTAGCGGCTTTGCAGCAGCAGGAATGCTCGGCTCAGAGAACAACGATCCCTTGAGTCAAGGAGGGTTTCTTTCCAATAACTCCGGCGGTATTCTGGGAGGAATTTCCAACGGAGACGAGATTGTGGCTCGCGTGGCGGTGAAACCCATTCCCTCCATTGAGAAGGAGCAGGAGACCATCACGGAGGACGGTGAGCCCATAACCCTCTCGGTCAAGGGAAGACACGACGTCTCGGCCATCCCCCGTATCGTGCCCGTTTGCACCGCCATGGTGCGGCTGGTTCTGGCGGATATGTTGTTACAACAGAAAGCGATCCGGTAGTTGAAAGCAAGAAGCTTTCAACTATGACTAGGCACTAAACACTAGGCAGTAAGCACTACGATCTCTAGGTGCCTAGCGTCTAGTGGTTGATGAAAAACTCAATATTTTGAGTGCGAGCACCAAGTCCGTCATTCCGGAAGTTGCGAAGCGACTATCCGGAATCTAGAGAAAACAATAGTTTACTGGATACCGGATCTCGACTTCGTCTCGTCCGGTATGACGTTTGGGGCCGTTTCCAGGCTTTTTCA
>JAUWKY010000252.1 GCA_030613915.1 Syntrophobacterales bacterium | reverse complement strand
AGCGCAGCGCTCCTCCAACCTCCAACTCACTGCTCTATGCCTTCCAAAATCCGTAATGCTTTGAACCCTATGCCCTATGCGATCTACATACCACCGTCACCGTTTACTAGACTCCTATGAAGAAGATCCTCCATGCATTCTTCATTCATGAAATATTTATTACATTTTTTTGTTGAAATGCACGAACTATTTCTGTTATATTAGCTGGACGCTGCCGAAGAAGGCAGTTTACCGTCAAGGCCTGAATTTCAAAGGAGAAATTCCAAAGATTGAGCGTGGCGCTTTTTCCTGCAGGTATCCATCTTACGCCAGCCTGAGTTTACCTAGCATAGATCTTTCACCCCGCGCGAAACCTCAATCCGGGGCCAGACCGGTAAAAGCGGACCGAAGAAGTTCCCACCTGAACCTGATCCCAGATAGTTACTAGACATAGTCTGAAGCTGTGGTGACCCATGAGTTTCATCAGAGCGAACGTATTATAGCAAGGGCAATGATTTAGGAATTGAGGCATTTAAGGATTGAGGAATTCGGGTATTAAGGGATTAAGCGAGAAAACAAAAATATAATTACTGGAGTGCTGAATTTGTGAATCTCCTAATTCTCTAATTCTCTAATTCCCAAATTCCTAAATTGATATCGCTTCTAAGATCTATTCATTGATAGGGAGAATGACTTATGTGTCGTATGTTTGCAGTTACCAGTGAGGAACCTCAGTCTCCAATGATGGCCATCCAAGCACTGGATGTGATGAGAGAGGGACACGATGGTTCCGGGGTCGGGCTCTTCTTCAGCGATCTTGGGGGGCCTTTTGAAGAATTGGACGGTGCTCCGATTCTTTCAGGCATTTTTAGCACTGAAGGGCTGAAGCGGCTAGACCGGTTCATGATGGATGTCGGTTTCATGACCAAGTACAAGATTTCCATCAAGATTCCCAAGCAGTCGCCTCCAGGAGTTCCCAAACGGGACATCTACCTTGTCCGGGCCTATGAGTACCCCGAGGACTGGGAAGGGCTGAGCGAGAGCGATCTACAATATAGGTTATTGATGATTCGGCTTCAGCTCCGGAGAATGGGCGAAGAGGCTGAGGACATGATTGTTTACAGCTTCTGGCCGGATGTGATCATGATCAAAGAGATTGGGGATCCCATGACTGTGGCGGAGTATCTACAGCTGGATCGCAAGGAACTTCAGGCCAGGGTGATGTTGGCTCAGGGGCGGCAAAACACTAACTATGCCATAAATCTCTATGCCTGCCATCCCTTTTTCATCCAAGGTATTGCCACTATGACCAATGGCGAGAACACCGCCTTTATCCCTATTCGGGAGTTTCTTACTTCCAGAGGATTTCCGGGATACATGGGTTATCAATCCGACTCTGAGGTATTTACCCACATCCTGCACTTCACCCATTACCGGTTGGGGCTAGGAATCGAAATGTACAAGCATGTGATCACCCCTCTTCAGGATTTGGATCTGGTCCACCACCCCAACGGTGATTGCCTCAAGCAACTCAAACACACATGTAGAAGGATGATAATAGACGGCCCCAACTGTGTGATGGGGAGCCTCCCGGACAAGACATTGTTCATAGTGCAGGACCGCAAAAAACTACGGCCGGGTGTGGTGGGGGGCAGACCAGGTCTCTACGCCATCTCATCGGAGATGTGTGGCTTGGACGCAGCAATTCCCGATCGAGATAAAAGCAAGGACTTTCAACCAATGCATTTAGATACTGCGATAATTCGTCCTGATCGTCAGGAGGTTGAGATATGTCGACAAACGGATCCATTACTCCTTCCACACTAAGTCCCAAGGACCTGCCATGGCAGATTTCTTGGCAGAGGGACAAGTGTTCCCTGTGCGGCAACTGCACCGCGGTCTGTCCTGTTAATGCTATAGAACCAGCTGTCCATCGTCAGAGGTTGGTGCAGACCACCATGGGATTGGAAACCGAGCCTAGCAATGTTTACCAAGTGTACTATGGCGTCAGGCAGAAGACCGATCCGGCCTATGCCTGTATTGGCTGCGGCATGTGCAGCATGGTCTGTCCCAACGACTGCATAATGCCGTACCGCAGCGATGAAGCTGACAAACTCAAGTACCACCTAGACCGAGGAGGTCAACCGCGCCGTCGAGGTGGCCGCAGAAATGTGGTGGGCGGCGTACTGGACCAGATAAAGTTTACCCGGATTTCCATGCTCACCGACCCTGCTCTAGACGCAGGTCGCCATGAATTCGAATTGCGCACGCTTCTGGGGCGAATCCTTCCCGCCGAGGAAAATCTGCGGCTGCAGAGAGAACAAGGGTGGATACCTCCTGTTCGGGAGATATACCCTTTAATGATCGGCTCAATGTCTTTCGGGGCACTTTCTCCCAACATGTGGGAAGGCTTGCAAATGGGCGTTGCCTATCTCAATGAAGAACTGGGAATGCCGGTTCGCATGTGCACGGGTGAAGGGGGTTGCCCTCCGAGACTGTTGCGTTCCAGGTTTTTGAAATACACCATTTTGCAGATTGCCAGTGGGTACTTTGGCTGGGATGAGATTATCCATTCTTTGCCGGAAATGAAGGAAGACCCCTGTGCGATAGAAATTAAGTACGGTCAGGGGGCCAAGCCCGGCGATGGTGGTCTCTTAATGTGGTACAAGGTCAACAATCTCATCGCGGCCATCAGGGGTGTTCCTCCTGGGATAAGTCTCCCCAGTCCGCCCACGCATCAGACCAAGTATTCAATCGAAGAATCTGTGGCCAAGATGATCCAGTCCATGTACATGGCCTGGGGATTCCGGGTGCCGGTCTACCCCAAGATTTCCGGCACCTCTACCGCTTTGGCCGTTCTCAATAACTTGACCCGGAACCCCTATGCGGCTGGCCTGTGTATCGATGGTGAGGATGGTGGTACCGGAGCGGCCTACAACGTTTCCATGAATCACATGGGATACCCCATAGCCAGCAACATTCGTGATTGCTACCTAAACCTGGTCAAGGTGGGAATGCAGAACGAGATTCCTCTGATCGCTGCCGGCGGTGTTGGCAAACAGGGCAATTTGGCAGCCAATGCTGCTGCACTCATAATGCTGGGAGCAAGTGTTGTCCAGATTGGCAAATATATTATGCAGGCAGCTGCCGGTTGTCTGGGTTCAGAAACAGACCGCTGCAATGTGTGTAACATTGGCCTTTGCCCCAAGGGCATTACTTCCCAGGACCCACGCCTCTACCGCCGTCTGGAACCAGAACTGGTGGCAGAGCGGGTGGTGGATGTATTTCTATCTTTCGACACCGAACTGAGGAAAATTCTGGCACCCTTGGGCCGTTCCACCTCTCTGCCCATCGGTATGTCCGATGCAATTGGAATCAACGATAAAGCTGCAGCCGAGAGGTTGGATATAAGCTTCGTTGTCTAACCGAATTCGAAGCATAGGGCATAGAGCCCCTGCAGTTGGAGGTTTGAGGTTAGAGGTTTGAGGCAACAAATATTAAACCAAGAAATCTTTTGCCTCCAACCTCAAGCGAAGGTGAGCAAAGTCGAGCCTGAGCGATCCTCCAACCTCAATCCTTGCTGGCTCCTGACACCTATTTTTTTCGGAGATAAAACCATGAACCCCAAAGAGCGGTCTTTTGTAATTTCCGGCATGGAAAACGGCCATCGGATTGAGTCGCGCGTTTTGGAAGAACTCATCCAAGCGGCTGTTTCCGAAGGGCATCGCCACCTGGAGGTTGAAGCTTCCGGCCAGCACGGAATTGGGGGCCGTCTGTGGCGGGCGGGTGATGAGCCCTTAAATATCAGAATATTAGGGTCCACCGGCCAACGGACTGGTTCCATGGGTTTTCCCAACACTCGCATCGAAATTATGGGACCGGCCTCTGATGATGTGGGATGGCTTAATGCGGGAGCGGAAATCACTGTCCACGGTAACGCAACCAATGGAATCGCCAACGCCATGGCCCAGGGAAAGGTCTATGTCGCCGGTAACATAGGCTCCCGGGGCATGACCATGACCAAATACAACCCGCGGTTCGAACCCCCGGAACTCTGGGTCTTGGGCTCGGTTGGTGATTATTTCGCCGAGTTTATGGCTGG
>JAUWKY010000223.1 GCA_030613915.1 Syntrophobacterales bacterium | reverse complement strand
GGGTAAGGGGTAATCCACTCCACTTGCTGCTGTCCACTGAAGATAGACCAAATAAGCCACCTTTCATGAGCAGACCCATGACAAAAAGACCGATGAGCCAAGCGTAGCCCAACCATTTCTTCCAGTAGCGTCTGTTTCTGCTGACGAAAAGGAGGGTGAACAATATAATCATGGCCAACAAGGGGCGCCATTGCTCCTCATAAGGAAAAAAACCAAACAGGATAAAGCGTAAGTTCTTCGTTACAATGGACCAGCAGGCACCACCACCAGCCCGGCATTCAGCGCCAGTGGTCGCCCAACTGCTGTCAATAAACGCCCAGCGAATTAACCCGGGCACTATCTTCCACAAAAAGTACAGGGTCACAATGGTCAGAAACGAGTTGAAAACGGAGCTAAACAGATTGGCCCGGACCCATCCTATGGCTCCCACTCGGGTAACAGGCGGCTTTATTTCTGTGCTCACGTAGGCTTCTTCCATGGGAGTTCTATCTCTCCACTAATGCTGTCCTTTTGTTATACCAATTCATAAAGGCTGAAGTAGTCAGGCTAAAAAAGAGATACACCACCATGATCAGAGCAATTCCTTCAATGGCTTGTCCTGTCTGATTGATAGTCGTGTTGGCCACGGAAACGAAGTCCGGAAAGCCGATGGCAACAGCTAAAGAACTGTTCTTGGTCACATTCAACATCTGACTGGTCAGGGGTGGAATGATCACCCTGAGGGCCTGGGGTAAGATCACCAGCCGCAAAACTTGTGCTGGTTTCAAGCCCATGGACATGGCGGCTTCCACTTGACCGCGACTTATCGCCTGGATTCCTGCACGGACAATTTCAGCCACGAACGCTGCGGTGTAAAGAACCAACCCCAATAAAAGGGCTGCGAATTCAGGACTTAGAGTGATGCCACCTTGAAAGTTGAAGCCCCGAAATGCAGGAACATTCATCTTCAGTGGCGCGCCTCCCAGCAGCCAGGTCGCTAAAGGCAGCACCAGCAGAATGGTTAATGAGACCAGAAATACTGGAAAAGGCTGCCCTGTTTTTTCCTGTCGCCTTTTTGCCCAGCGCCACAGCAGCCAGACCGCCACACAGCCAGCCACAAAGGCCAGAGCCATATAACCGTGAGCCGGGTGCGCTTCGGGAACAGGAAAAATCAGTCCACGATTACATAGATATGCGCCGGTGAAGAGCTTCAGGGCTTGGCGGGGGGGTGGAAAGACTTCATAAAAGACAACGTACCAGAAAAACAAATGCAGGAGCACCGGGATGTTCTGCATGACTTCTATGTAGATGGCTGCCAGTTTAGCCACCAGCCAGTTGGCGGACAGACGAGCTATGCCAACGAAAGTGCCGAGGATAACCGTTAGAATAATTCCTATAAAGGATACCTTCAGGGTGTTTAAGACGCCAACTAGGAGAGCGCGGGCATAATTGTCCGCCGCTGAATAAGGAATGGGGGATTCACCGATTTCGAAGGAGGCCTCTCTTGAAAAAAAACCGAAGCCCGTGGCGATGTTTTGTTTTTCAAGGTTTGCGAGAGTATTGGTGAAAAGATAATAACCCAACATCCCCACCATACCCAGCACTACCACCTGGGAGATGATGGCCCGTTTGGTGGGATCGTGCCAAAACGGAATCTTGGCCGGCACTAGAGTGGATTCCGTAGAGTCCTGCGCCACAATTAGTCTCAGTCAAAAATGTCAAAAGTCGGCTTTCAGCTCCCGCACCTGCGGCTCGAGCCGATTGCCGACCTCTGATAATCTTAAGAATAGGTACCCCCTGAAGGGGGCACCTTGCAAGCGGCCTACCTGATCGGTGCGGCGTACATCAAGCCACCTTTAGTCCACAGAGCATTCAGACCGCGCTCAAGTCCGAGCTGGGTGTGGACCCCCACATTACGCTCGTAAATTTCGCCGTAGTTCCCCACCTGTTTGATGATGTTGTAAGCCCATTTATCATCAAGGCCAAGGTTTTTACCCATACCGGGGGTAACCCCCAAAAAACGCTGGATCTTGGGGTTCGTGCTCATGAGCGTTTTGTCCACGTTTTTCGAATTGATACCCAGTTCCTCAGCATTTATCAGAGCCATCACCGTCCAGTTGACAACATCATACCATTGATCGTCACCGTGGCGAACCACCGGGCAGAGAGGCTCCTTGGAAATAATCTGAGGCAGAAGCACGTGTTCGTCGGGGTTGGGGGCCACGGACCGGTGAGCGGCCAATTGCGACATGTCCGAGGTCAAGACATCACAGCGCCCGGCAAAATAGGCTTTGGAAAGCTCGGGAGTCGATTCAATCACAACCGGTTTCCACCTCATGCCGTTCGCTCTGAAGAAATCCGCCGCATTCATCTCGGTTGTGGTACCCGGCAGAACGCATACTGTGGCGCCATGGAGTTCCGCAGCACTCCTAACGCCCAGTCTCTTCCATACCATGAATCCCTGACCATCATAATAGTTAACATGGGCAAAATTCAGACCGTTAGCGGTTGAACGAGTCAAGGTCTGAGTGGTATTACGGACCAGAACATCAATTTCTTTCGCCTGCAGAGCGGGTAAACGCTGCACTGCTGTAAGGGGCACATATTTTACTTTGTTAGCGTCACCGAACACCGCAGCGGCAATTGCCCGCGCCGTATCCACATCAAGGCCGCGCCACACACCCTTTTCATCTGGGATGCTAAAACCAAACACACCGCCGTTTACACCAGCAATAATATGTCCTCGTGCCTTAACGGCATTCAAGGTTTCACCAGCCACGGCCACACCTGCGGTGGCGATTGCTATTACCGCCACTGCCACTACGCATAGCTTAAAAAGTTTCATCTCTTGCTCCTCCCTCCATAATTTACTGGTTAGCTGCTGGGACCGCACCAAGGCGATCCACCTCTATCTAGCGGATACTCTTTGATTAGGTTGAAACAACTCCATCACCGAATAAAATGCTGAACGGGGATCGAGCGATGGTGAGTCAATGAATTGACCTTGTGCAAGAACCGATGAGAAGCTTAATGGTTTTCCATACCACAAAGTTCCCATGTTTTACAAGCAGAGACGTGACTTTATATGGTTGGAGTAGTGGGGCAACTCGATTGCGGATTTGGGAATGCGGAATGCGGATTGTGGAATTCAAATTGAGTTTTTGATTTGCATTTTATTATTTTCACTCCGAAATCCGAAATCTCCAATCCGAAATGTGATGACTCCAGCAGACTGCCGCAAGAGGGGAAAGAGCATTGAAGCCCCGACCTTTGATCGGGGAGTTTTACTTGCGTGGAGGACAAAAAAGGAGGGGATTACTGTTCTCTAATGGCGGTGATGAGTTCTCGCACCATTTCCTTACCGTCGCCGTAAAGCATTAGAGCGTTGGCAGCAGCAAAAAGTGGATTAGGAATTCCCGCAAATCCAGTACTCAAGCTGCGTTTAATTATCATCACGGTTTGGGCTTTATCGACATCGCAGATAGGCATGCCATAGATGGGGCTCGTAGTGTCCTCGCGTGCCGATGGGTTGACCACGTCATTGGCCCCAATAACCAGTAGTAATTACATAAAGCCAGGTGCCCCTGCAAAGGGGCACCTTATATGCGGATTACCTAAAAGGTGCAGCGAACATCAGGCCGCCCTTATACCACTGGGCATTCACACCGCGCGGCAGTCCGAGTGCGCTGTTGACCCCCACATTAGCCTCAAAGATTTCGCTGTAGTTCCCCACCTGTTTGACGATGTTGTAAGCCCACTTATCATTGAGACCCAGGTTTTTGCCCATCCCGGGGATTACTCCCAAAAAACGCTGGACTCTTGGGTTTGTGTCCTTGAGCTTTAGATGCACGTTGTTCGAGTTGATGCCCAGTTCCTCAGCTTGAAGGAGAGCCATAACCGTCCAGTCGACAATATCATACCACTGATCATCGCCGTGACGGACCACCGGGGAAAGAGGTTCCTTGGAAATAACCACAGGCAGAAGCGTATATTCGGCAGGGTTGGGGGAAACGGCTCTGTGGGCGGCCAATTGAGAAATATCCGAGGTTAAGAGGTCACAACGCCCGGCAAAAAAGGCCCTGCCAAGCTCGGCAGTCCGTTCAATCACAACCGGTTTCCACTTCATGTTGTTTGCTCTGAAAAAGTCCGCCACATTGAGCTCAGTTGTGGTGCCGGGCAGAACACACACTGTGGCGCCATCCAGTTCCTTGGCGCTCTTGATGCCCAGTTTTTTTGACACCAGGAATCCTTGGCCATCGTAAAAGTTCGGGTGAGCGAAATTCAGACCATTGGCGGTTTCGCGAGTCAAGGTCCGAGTGGTATTGCGGCACAGTACATCGATTTCTTTCGATTGCAGAGCGGGTAAACGCTGCACTGCTGTAAGGGGCATATATTTTACTTTGTTAGCGTCACCCAACACCGCAGCGGCAATGGCCCGGGCCGTATCCACATCAAGGCCCTTCCAAACGCCCTTATCGTCCGGCATGCTAAAACCAAAGACATCACCGTTTACACCGGCGATGACGTATCCTCTTTTCTTTACAGCGTCTAAGGTTTCACCTGCCAACGCCACCCCAGCAGTGGCGATCACTACCACCGCTAATGCCACAACGAAC
>JAUWKY010000172.1 GCA_030613915.1 Syntrophobacterales bacterium | reverse complement strand
GGAATCTGTCGGTTCATGGATTATAAACGAGACTGAGATCAATTCCGCCTCCAGCCTTTTTCTTGAAAAAATAGTGTGAGAATGTTTTAAAAACTTCTCGAAAAACTGAACCACGGAGATATCCCTGCAGAGATTGAGACGACCGCTGGAATGCCAAATCTAGCCACTGACAGAAAAGTCATATCCTGGGCCCTCTACGATTGGGCCAATTCCGCCTTTGCCACCACCGTAATGGCGGGCTTCTTTCCGATATTCTTCAAAGAGTACTGGAATGTGGGCGTAGAGGCCACTACCAGTACATTCCGCCTGGGACTAGCCAATTCCATAGCCAGCCTCATTATTGTCGCCATGGCACCGCTGCTTGGAGCAATCGGCGATCAGGGCGGAGTAAAGAAAAAATTCCTCCTCTTTTTTGCCGCCATGGGCGTTGTCATGACCGGCAGCCTTTTCTTCGTGGCCCGGGGAGCCTGGCACATTGCCGTTCTCATTTACATAGTGGGGATCATCGGCTTTTCCGGTGGCAATGTGTTCTATGATTCACTCCTGATAAGCGTCGCTCCCTCCGGCAAAGTGGATATGGTCTCAGCTCTGGGCTTTGGACTGGGTTATTTGGGGGGCGGGCTGTTGTTCGCTTTCAACGTCCTCATGACCCTGAAGCCCGCTTGGTTTGGCCTGACCCATGCCGCTACAGCGGTGCGTATCTCTTTTCTCAGCGTCGCTCTCTGGTGGGCTATCTTCTCCTTGCCTATAATGATCTGGGTAAAGGAGCCACCGACCCATCGCAAAACAAGCGGCTGGAAAATGGTCGGCAGTGGTTTGCTGCAGCTTAAAACAACCTTTGCGGAGATCCGCAAACTGCGGGTAGTGTTCTTATTTCTCATAGCTTATTGGCTCTACATAGATGGGGTTGACACCATCGTCAGAATGGCGGTGGACTACGGCATGTCCCTGGGCTTTCCTGCCGACAGCCTCATCGTGGCTTTGCTCATCGTTCAATTTGTGGGCTTTCCTGCCGCCATCCTCTTCGGCAAACTCGGCGAGAAGTTGGGCACCAAAACTTCCATTTTACTGGGCCTTGGAGTTTACATAGGGGTCACTGTTTGGGGCAGATTCATGGACAGTCCAGGCGAGTTTTACGTACTGGCGGTGGCCATCGGTCTGGTTCAGGGCGGGGTACAGTCCTTGAGCCGCGCTTTTTACTCTCGCATCATCCCCGCCAATAGGACGGCTGAGTTTTTCGGATTCTATAATATGCTGGGTAAATTTGCCGCTGTGATCGGTCCCGTACTGATGGGTTTAGTGGGTGTTCTCACCGGCAATCCGCGTCATTCCATCCTCGCCATCGCAGTACTTTTTCTCGGTGGGGGAATCATTCTGTACTTTGTTGATGAAAGCGAGGGTATCCGCATAGCCCGGGAACTGGAGCAGAAGAACGGGATGGGATGAATAGGGGTAAGTAAACCGACCGAAGGATACACTATGCGCCGCCTGACCTGAATTCGCATGCCCTGAATTAATCGAATGGGTCGAAAGTTGCCCTCCGCGCTTTGCGCCTGACACTTTGAACTCCCCCACCGGATATACTTCAAATTCATGTTCAACTATTCTTTTGACCATCTCAAAAAAGTCAATACCCATAGGGTCGGTTAACCGGATCCTGTTGTCAGCCCCTGGCCAGGCCGAAGGTACGCAGGCTGCATCGCTCTTGTCGATGAGCTCTTCTGGGGCCAAGAAATAAAGACCCAACTCGTATTCGAAAAGAGAAACCCGCACCAAGAATCGTTCGTCAGCAGAGACAAAACTAAAAAGGTCGCCCCTATACATACTTGAGAAATCGACCGCTTCCGGTTCCAGCAGATAGAAAAGACGATACATTCCTCTCGGGGTACCCTCGGCTTTGTAACTGCCGCAGTCGTGGTAATCACCCTCGGTAGAGGTGGCGAGCTTGACGCATTTTCGAAATAGTTCTTCGATACCCCCGGCACCATCTTTTTCCCAATGTTTGTCCCAATCAAATCTTGGCGACAGCATTTCGAGCAGTTCTTTAATTTCCTCCTTCACTTCATACTCCTTATAACCCTAGCCTTTCCATCATTCGGTTGGCAGCCTCTACCCCAGTATTAAAACTTATTTCCAGACTGGATTTGTACAGGCCGTCGCCAGCGAAAAGCAGATTGCCTCGGAGTTCTGCCAACATTTTCCTCAACTCATGTTGCTGCCGCACTGAGCCGGGCATCAACTGCACCGCCCCGTGTGCCCAGCGATAAATTCTCGAAAAAATCAGCTTGTCTGCGAAACCATGATAGCGCTTGTTCACATCCCCGAGCACAGCCTCCGTAATCTTACCGTCAGGTTCAGCAAACAACATGCGACTGGCTGGCTCGCAGAGAATAACTGTTACCAGGCTCTTGCCCTTCGGAATCCGGTGGGGGCTCTTGTGGTGGTCAAATATCACGGTGGCTATAACCCCATCGTCCCTACGGAGCAGGTTATTGATCATTGAGCTGGCCGGGTACTCCCTGTCAACTGCCAGCGCTGCAACAATGCTCGGCGCGTAGCGAACACTGCGGAAACCGTCTGCCAAGTCCTCCGGTAGCCCATCAACTATGTTTGTCACCAGAGGCAAAGGCACGGCCAAAATCACGCCCTCCGCAAGGTACGACCTGGGGTTTTCTCCTCCAACGTGAATTTCATAAAGCCCTTCCCGGGAAGCTGGTGCAATCTTGACCACCGGTGAATTCAGCCTGACATCGAGTTCTCTCATCAGTTGCTCTGGCACCACACCCATGCCTTCAGTAAAGGCGAGAATCTTGAATGTGGTCAAGTTCTTGATGGTAGCCAGAAAAGCTAATTTTGAATTATGCTCTGGGACCCCCAAAAAGACTTCACTGAAGATGGGGTAAGCAATTTTCTCCAGAATTTCCTCATCGAAGCTTTCCAGCAGATATTCCGCCGCAGATTGTCTTTCCAAATCGAAGGTCTTACTTGTGGGGCGGCCTATATCCAAGGCTTTTCCCAAGGATTGAGCGTACAGAAACAGTTTGATCATGTCCCTTTTGTTTCTGCCTGTAAGGAGTTTGTATTTCAAAAAATCCATCGGCGATCCGATTTTGATCCGATACTCCCTGCCGCCGCTGAAGGTCGAAGTAGTTCCGGAGGTTGGCACGAGATGGTCTTTGAAACCGAGATCTTGGATGAAACTGCGAAGATTCCTGTGAGCGTCCGGGAAGGTATAGGCACCCTTGTCGATGATAAATCCTTCGCATTCTTCAGAGCTCATTCTCCCGCCGACGAATGAAAGCGCCTCAAGAATGATGGAGTCGCAGCCGGCTTTTTTCAATTGGTAGCCCGCTGCCAGACCCGCTATTCCTGCCCCGATGATGACTACATTGGTGTCCATTTTCCAAGAGTTGATATCCGGGTTAGTACTAAAGCTCGACATATTCACCCGGCTCGAGTACTGTCACCTGGGTCAAGGTCTCCTGTTCCACCCGATCTTTCCAAGCCGCAGGATCCTGTTTGATCATGTCAAAGGTGTCATAGTGAACGGGGAGCACTTTTTTGGGTTCGATTAGCTTCACCGCCCTGAGGCCATCTTCCGGACCCATGGTAAAATTGTCTCCGATGGGCAATATGGCCAGGTCAATTCCCTCTTCCCCGATCAGCTTCATATCGTAAAAAAGGCCGGTATCACAGGCATGATATATCTTCTTCCCCTGCACATAGAACAGAAAACCACATGGATTGCCACCGTATGAACCATCCGGAAGGGCTGAACCGTGCTGGGCAATCGTCAGTTTGACCCGCCCCCACGGATAGTCGAATCCGCCTCCGATGTGCTGTGGATGACCGTTTTCTACCCCCTGGTTCAGTAGCCAATTGTGTATTTCGAAGTTGGAAATCACAGTGGCACCAGTCCGCTTGGCAATATCTACGGTATCCCCCACGTGATCACCGTGGCCATGCGAGACCAAGATATAGTCGGCCGGGATTTCATCTGGCGTGACTGGTGCCAGAGGATTGCCGCTAATAAACGGATCAATCAGTAAATGAGTACCTTCCGTTTCAATCAAAACACAGGCGTGGCTGTACCATGTTACTTTAACGCTCATTTGATCCTCCTTTCCTCGACATTGGTATGGCAACATTAGGGTTCAATCTATCATGTCCTTGAGCAGCGCCATACCTCTCTCTGGACCAACATACAGGCTAAAAGAATTATCTATTTTTACCTCAGAAGATTCGATTTTACAAAACAAAAGATCTGACCCCTACCTCATGACAACGATTTGCATGGTACGGATGTTGCTTTGAGCTTAGGTTGGAACAAGGAAAATCGTGAGTGGACAACCGTTTTAAGAAAGCACTGCGTGTTCCATAGCCAATATAGCTCATTGACGTCTAAGCTGAGTCTCGACAACTGTCGGTACAATTTTGGATACGCGAAAGGTCACTTACAGTGATTCGTTCTTATTTGCCATCTTTTGGTAGTGGGCGACTACAGGTTTTTCTTCTTGGAGTGGTAGCCCTTTTATTGGCCCTCAATCTTGTGGTTATGAGCCTTAGATCCTCTATCTCCACCGCCGAAGAGCCCACTGCCCCTGAAGTTCTGCCTGACTTTCCCCTCCCGGGTTCGATCAGCCTGTGTGATGAATCCATACCTCTCGAGAACCGCCGTGTCTTGGAGATGCTGGATCGAGAATTCACTATTGCTGTCTGGGATCGGGCCCAGGTTTTTCTGTGGCTCAAGAGAGCTGGGCGCTATTTTCCATACTTTGAGGAGAAACTGTATGAAGCTGGAATGCCCGATGACCTCAAATACATGGCTGTAGCGGAGAGCGCCCTTATTACCGATATCAAATCAAGGAAGAGAGCCGCCGGACTCTGGCAATTCATGTCTCGCACCGGTAGACGATATGGCCTGCGGAAAAACCGAACGATAGACGAACGGTTAGACTTTGAACAATCTACTGAAGCAGCCATCAACTATTTAAGACGGTTGCATGACGAATTCGGTAATTGGACTCTAACCCTAGCCGCTTACAACTGCGGCGATTCCTTCCTCAAGAGGGAAATAAGGAAACAAAAAGTCAAAGACTTTTATAGGCTCGATCTGCCTCTGGAAACAGAACGATATGTTTTTCGCATCACTGCCATTAAGATTATTATGGAAAACCAGAGACAGTATGGTTTTAGTCTCCCCCCAGAGCAGGTTTACCCTCCGAACTGGTACGATTCGGTCCCGGTCAAAATCAGCAAGCGCTTGAACTTGACAGATCTGGCCCTTGCCCTGGATACAGATTTCAAAGTTCTCAAAGAACTCAATCCTCAATTCAGGCGAAACTATGTGCCCAAAGGTAAACATCAGATTAAAGTTCCTCCCGGCTTTGGTCCCAAGGTAGTTGTTGCCTTGCAAGAACTTGGTAAAGGTAGATCCGTAGAAAAAAAAGATTTATCTGAAAGCCATTATGTGGTTCAGAAAGGTGATACCCTGGGCCGCATTGCCAGCAGAACAGGCGTCTCTATAGGCAGTCTGAGAAGATACAACGGTATCCAAGGGTCCACCATATGGGCAGGACAAAAACTTCGGCTTATCCACTAGAAAAAAAGGGAACGCAGGGTCACATCTTAAGAATGAAGAATAAAGCGCGTAAGGACAAAACTTAAGATGTGCCCCGCATTGTAGGTTAGACTTTGGTGTTCCGGAGTCATTTACTTTTTTGATTTTTCGGACTTTTTAGCCTCCGGCTTTGGCTCACCGCTGCCTTTCTTCTTCAAGGGCAGGCAACCACATCCGCAATCATTTTTCTTCCTTTTGGCCAT
>JAUWKY010000292.1 GCA_030613915.1 Syntrophobacterales bacterium | reverse complement strand
ACTCTTAGCCCCGCAAAGGCCAGCATGAAGATTTGGTGCATTTACAAAAGCGACACTGCCATAAAATGGCGCGAATTGCTCGTTGTGGACTAGCCTTCCCCTTTGGCCTGTGTTGCTCACAACACTGTTGAGGAAACTCCTGGACCACTTTTTCGTTGATTCTTTTTCTGGCACTGTGCTAAAGGTTAAGTTTTCCGTTGATTACATGGAGAAAGCTGCGGTGGAAAAAGCATTTAGGGACTTCCTCCGTTACCTCAGGGTGGAAAGAAATTATTCTGACCACACAGTGAGAAATTACGAGAGCGATCTTCGGCAATTTGCGGGGTTTATGCGACAGAGGGGTAAGCAAATAGGGGGAGAGGCTAAGACACCCTTGGTTCCGGGACAGGTAGAGCATCTGGATATTCGCGCCTATCTCGCCTCACTGTATCGCCGAAACGCCAAGAGTTCAGTGGCGCGAAAGCTGTCTGCGCTCCGTTCTTTTTTCGACTACCTGGTCAGGCAGGCAGAGATCAAACAGAATCCTGCAGACATGGTTTCCGCACCCAAGATGGGGAAGCCGATACCGGATTTTCTGCAAGTGGACGAAGCCTTCCAGCTTATGCACGGTCCAGATAGCGATAACGTGCTTGGGAGTCGTGACCGTGCTATTCTGGAAGTTCTTTACTCATGTGGCCTGAGGGTAAGCGAACTCACAGGTTTGGATCTTGACAGCTTGAATGTAGAGCTCGGTATTGCTCGAGTAATCGGTAAAGGGGACAAGGAAAGGATAGTACCTATAGGGGATAAAGCAAAGAACGCCCTCTTCGACTATTTAAAAAAGAGGGGGGAGTTGTTGGCCGGGCGGCCAGACAACCGAGCACTCTTTCTCAATAACCGCGGTGGCCGGCTCAGCTCCAGAAGTGTTGCGCGGCTAGTGAAGAAGCATATGCAGAGATGCAACCTGGGTAGGCCACTAAGCCCTCACGGTCTCCGGCATAGCTTTGCCACTCATTTGCTGGATGCCGGAGCTGACCTTCGGGCTGTTCAGGAGCTGTTGGGCCACGTCAGCTTGTCTACCACTCAGCGATACACGCATCTCAGTGTAGACAAGCTCATGGCCGAGTATGATAAGGCCCACCCCAGAAGCCGGCTACGACGACAGGAGAAGGCAGACGAAGAAGAGGTCTGAAATTCGAGATTCGGATTTAATCAGCTACTTGGACACAACATATAACTGGATGGTGTGACTGATTATGAAGGGTACAACCATACTCGTAGTGCGTCGAGGGAAACAGGTTGTGGTTGCCGGCGATGGCCAGGTGACCATGGGTGATACCATCCTGAAACACAAGGCGCGCAAGGTTCGTCGGCTTTATCATGACAAGGTGATCGCTGGCTTTGCCGGCACCACTGCAGATGCTTTCACCCTGTTCGAGCGGTTCGAAGCCAAACTGGAGCAGTACAGCGGTAATTTGCGCCGAGCGGCTGTTGAACTTGCAAAAGATTGGCGTACCGACAGGATGCTCCGCCGATTGGAAGCCTTACTTGTTGCAGTGGACAGTGATGGTTCTCTAGTGATTTCCGGGACAGGTGATGTGATCGAACCGGATGATGGCCTGTTGGCAATTGGCTCAGGCGGTCCCAAAGCGCTGGCTGCGGCGCGTGCTCTGGCAAAGCATACTGATCTCAATGCCCGCCAGATTGCCGAGGCGGCAATGGAGATCACTGCCGGGCTATGTGTATATACCAATAATGAGTTTGTTTTTGAAGAACTGAGAGAAGACGATGAAGGCACTGACTCCACCTGAAATAGTTAAGGAGCTGGACAAATATATCGTTGGCCAGGAAGACGCCAAACGATCGGTGGCCATCGCCCTCAGAAATCGCTGGCGGCGCCGACAGGTACCCGTGCATCTCAGGGACGAGATCGCCCCGAAAAACATAATCATGATTGGCCCCACGGGCGTGGGCAAGACCGAAATAGCCCGCCGTCTCGCTTCTTTGGCCAATTCACCGTTTTTGAAGCTTGAGGCCTCTAAATTTACGGAGGTGGGGTATGTAGGACGTGATGTGGAATCTATGATTCGTGATCTCTGCGAGCTGGCAGTGAACATGGTCAGGGGGGAAGAACAAGAAAAGGTAATGGTGCGGGCCGGCGAAATCGCTGAGGAGAAGACCCTGGATATTTTGCTGCCCCGCGAAAGAGCTCAGGAGTACCAGGCAGAAACCGGCCCTGAAACCACCACGGAGCTCGAAGGGCTCGAGGCAGCGGATCGTTCCGGAACGCGTGAAAAACTCCGCCGGCTGTTGCGAGAAGGGAGGCTTGACGAGCGCTATGTGGATCTGGAGGTCAGTGATCGCAATTTCCCCATGGTCGAGATCTTCAGCAGTGCCGGGCTGGAAGAGATGGACATCAACTTCCGGGAGATGCTGAGCAACATGATGCCTCGCCGCACCAAACGGCGCAAAGTCAACCTCCCGGAAGCGGTGGAAATCCTTACCCAAGAGGAAGCGCAGCGGTTGATCGATATGGACAAGGTAGTCAAGTTGGCCATCGAAAGGGTGGAACATTCTGGCATTATCTTCCTGGATGAAATTGACAAAATAGCTTCTCGGGAGAGTACCAGGGGACCCGATGTGTCGCGGGAGGGAGTACAGCGGGATTTGTTGCCCATTGTCGAGGGTTCCACCGTGAATACCAAGTACGGCATGGTCCGCACCGATCACATTCTATTCATAGCTTCCGGGGCTTTTCACGCCTCTAAACCTTCTGATCTGATCCCTGAACTCCAGGGACGGTTTCCGATTCGGGTGGAGCTGCATCCTCTTGGCAAAGAGGACTTTGTCCGTATTCTCAGGGAACCCGAAAATGCATTAACCATTCAGTATGAAGCATTGATGGCCACCGAGGGGATTGAACTTGTTTACGAACAGGACGCCATAGAGGAAGTGGCCCAGATAGCCCACGACGTCAACTCTCGCACTGAGAACATTGGCGCCAGACGGCTGCACACTGTGATGGAGAGGCTCCTGGATGAAGTTTCCTTCAATGCGCACCAATTGAAGGGACAGCAAATCGCCGTTACCCGGCAGTACGTCCGGGAAAAACTTCATGACATAGTCAAGGACGAAGACCTCAGCCGGTATATTTTGTAAAAGGCATAGGGCATAGGTTAGATTGCGGATTTCGAATTTCGGATTGCGGATTTAAAAAAAAGCAGCAAGCAGAGATTGTACTGTGGGAGCGGCTTTCAGCCGCGATTAGAACGGCTTCTACGGTTTCTACGATTTCTACGATTTGAACGGCTCAACATGGAAAAATTAATCGAAAAAGCAAATGTGCTCATAGAAGCGCTGCCTTGGATGCGGGAGTTTTTCCAGAGAACCATTGTCATCAAGTACGGGGGCCCTGCCAGGGTGGACGAGGGCCTCAAGGCCGGTTTCGCCCAGGACATCGTTTTGCTCAAGTACGCCGGTATCAATCCGGTGGTGGTTCATGGCGGCGGGCCGCAGATAGGGCAAACCCTGGAGCGACTAG
>JAUWKY010000297.1 GCA_030613915.1 Syntrophobacterales bacterium | reverse complement strand
CACAGTTGAGGATAATGGCGCCGGCATGCCTGAAAAAATCCGCCAACGGATCTTCGATGTCTTCTTCAGCACCAAGGGAAGTCAGGGAACAGGGTTGGGCTTGGCGGTGACCAGGAAAATAATAGAAGAGCACGGGGGTGTTATAGAAGCCGAATCCACACCCGGCCAGGGAAGTAAATTAACCATCAAGCTCCCGACGGGACAAGAAGCAGGCAGCGGACAGGATGCAGCGGGCAGCGAAGACAATGGATAAAGTTAATCGTTATCCGTTATAAGTTATTCGTAAATGCTAATGACTGCCCTTTATCAAGTTAAGCGGGCAGAGACGCCCGCTCCACCTTTCGTGGTAGGGCAGGCCTCTGTGCCTGCCAAAAAGGAAATTCCTAAACAATTTAATTGGGATTTCGAGAACTGCAGCAACCGGAAAACAAACAGCAAATAACGATTCTCCAGCTCGCTGCTTTCTGCCAACTGCCTGCTGCTTTCCTATTCTCCTTTGAGGTGAACTATTCTTGATATCTCTTCAAGGGTAGTTACTCCCTTCACCGCCTTCTCCAAACCATCGCGATATAAGGTGCGGAGATCACCAGTCTTTAATGCCGCCTTGCGAATGTCCGTATCACTGCTTCTCTGGTTAATGAGATCTCTAATGGGATCTGTCACCAGAAGCAATTCATAGATACCTACTCGGCCGCGGTATCCACTAAAGCGGCAGCCCTGACAACCTCGGCCCCGAAAAAATGTCCGACCCTTGGCGCGTTCGGCAATGCCGAACTGCTCCAGATCTTCTTCAGAAGGAACATAAGGCTCCTTACAAGATCGACAAACGGTGCGGGCCAGACGCTGGGCCAGAACGCCGGTGACACCGGAGGAAATGAGAAAGGGTTCAACCCCGATGTCGAGTAATCTGGTGATGGAGCCGGGAGCATCATTGGTGTGCAAGGTGCTGAAAACCACGTGCCCGGTGAGAGAGGCCCGCACAGCCATCTGGGCGGTTTCCAGGTCTCGGATCTCTCCCACCATGATCACGTCCGGATCTTGGCGGACAATGGCCCGCAGTCCGGTTGCGAAGGTAACCCCCCCCTGCGGGTTGACTTGGGTCTGGCGAATCCCTTCGAGTCGATACTCCACTGGATCCTCGATGGTGATTATGTTGAGTGCTGGATCGCGGACCGTATCCAGTGTCGCATACAGGGTGGTGGTTTTGCCACTCCCCGTTGGTCCGGTGACGAGAACCATACCCTGGGTCGCTTTTACCAGTTTGATATATGGGTCAAATATGGCGGGGGGCAATCCAAGAGTTTTAAGCTCCAATATGGTGGCGGTTGGATCCAGTATCCGCATGACCAGGTTTTCCCCATAAATTGTGGGGAAAGTTGAAAGGCGAACCTCTATCTGCTTACCGTCAGCCACAGCAAAGAACCGCCCGTCCTGTGCGGTCCGCTTCTTGGCAATATCAATCTCGGCCCACACTTTGAATCGAGAAGCAATAGCCTCGTGTAGGGTCTTGGGGATTTTCTTGATTTCCTGTAGCACCCCGTCGATGCGGTAGCGCACCTTGACGTCATCTTCTGTGGGCTCGATATGTACGTCGCTGGCGCCATCTCGAACCGCCTGCTGAATGATCAAGTTGGCCAATTTGATCATTGGGGCTTCAGTATCTACGGAGGCGTCACCACCTCCCTTGGCAGCACCTCCTTCTGATTCTCCCCGGGCAACGTCACCAATGAGCTGGGTAATAGACTCATCCATTCGGTAATAATTCTCCAGACATCTTACAATCTTCTCCTCGGTGGAGATCACTGTCTCGATCTCACATCCGGTCTTTGAGCGCAGGTCATCAACCGCAATGACGTTGAGTGGGTCCGCCATCGCCACGGTAAGTGCGTTGCCTATTTTGAAGATGGGCAGTGCCAGATAGGCTCTGGCAATCTTCTCAGGGACCAGTTCGATCACTTTAGGGTCAAGGGCATAGTTGTCCAAATCCACATACGGAATCTGCCGCTGCTGCCATATCGCTTGGGCGACATCCTCGGCGGTGACAGCTCCCATGGCCACCAGCACCTCGCCAATGCGTAATCCTTTTTCTGTCTTTTGTTTCTCCAGCGCAGCCTGCAGCTGTTCCTCTGAGATCAGCCCTTCATCTCGAAAGATTTCACCCAGCCGCTTCCTCTTCATTCTCAAGCCTCATTCTTAGTGCTTGCTTGTTATCAGAACACAGAGCGTTTTATTCCCGAAACTTAACCTGTTCATATTCCAGGGTAAAACTATCAGAAACCGCGAGCAAAAACCAGGCCAAATTTCCAGCAGGCAGCTGGCAGGGGGCAGCGGGCAGTAGAAAGAGGGCGGAAGACAGACGAAATAAGACAGATGGCAGCAGACATAGAAAATGTTGGAGGTTGGAGGAGCGGCCCTGCGGGCCTCAAGGTTGAAGGCAAAACTAAGGAGTCAGTTGTCCGGCGTCCGTGGTCAGTTGTATAGAAGGGCATAGGGTAGGGAGTAGGTGGCAAAAGGCTTCAGGTATAAAGAAAAAGACTCAGTAGGGGGGCCTCCATGCCCGCAAAAGACGTCATCCCGGAATCCGCCGTGGGCGGATATCCGGGATCCAGACTAAGACAATCCTCTCAGTTTTTATTCCCTAGTCTTAATTGCTGCCTGCTGCCCCCTGCCAGCTTGTCCCGAGCTTGTCGCGGGGCTGCAAGCTGTATTTCCCCTTGCCCTATGCTTCGTTCTACGCCTTAGTTACTCGATGCTTCCTCAAGCGTGCGTACCCTGTCCTTCACTTTTTCTCTTAGTTGCGGATAAGCTGAAGGGTTGGAGGCAAGAAACTGGCGGTAGTGAGTGATGGCTTCTTCATGTTGACCCTGACCTTCCAGCATCCGGCCAAGATTGTAATGAGCTTCCACATTTTCCGGGTCGTTGGCGAGCACCCGCTCCAGGGTGCGGCGGGCCAATCCACCTCGACGAAGCCGTTCATATACCAAGGCCAGGTTGACTTCGCTCTGGCTGTTTCTGGGATTCAATTGCAGGGCCTGCTCATAAGCGGCACGAGCTTTGTCGAAATTCTTCAACTTGTAATAGATAATCCCCAGATTGTTGTAGCTGCGATAAAAGCGGGGGTTGATGCTGATAGCCTTTTCGTAGGACTTGGCAGCCATTTTCAGACTGCCCTGCTTCTCGTAGCAAACCCCAATATTATTGTAAACTTCAGCGCTCATGGGCTCATATTTGATCACCTTCAGGTAAGCGTTAATAGCCTCTTGCCACCTCATGGCTCTTTGGTAGACTACCGCCTGCCGATACAGATGGGCGGCTTCAGCTGTTGTCTCCGCATGCAAGTCTACTACGCCGGTCTTTTTGGTATTGAGGGGATGCCCACGTTTTATTCCTGCAATCCGCACCAGCTCTGGCTTCTTGGGT
>JAUWKY010000077.1 GCA_030613915.1 Syntrophobacterales bacterium | reverse complement strand
CAGAGGGAGACGTAACAACCATCATAATTACCATAGTTTCGTCAATGCCATATGGCACAAATATAGGCGGGGAACCAGACACCAAATGACGTCATTGAACATTCACTGGGTTCCGGATCTCGCTCCGCGAAGCGGAGCTCGTCCGGAATGACGGGTTCGGCGAAATGTGACATAGTTTCCAAGGGGAGAGGAGATTTTTGCGGAGCTAAGTTAATAGGCGTTTTCGGATTTCGAATTTGGATAGGAAAGGAGGAGCAAGCCAGGGTGGACCAAAGAGGTCTAAACCTTTACATAGTCTCTTCTGGCCGGAGATATTCTCGTGCGTAGTACGGAGGAGGCTTTAGACCTGCTGCTGAAACCGGACCGCCTGGCAACTTTAGCATGAAGGTGAGCGCACAATTTTGGCGAAATTCAGCGAGCAGGTAGGAAGAAGAAAATAGATACAGGTAGAGTCGCGGTTCTCCCGTCCACAGACAGAGGGTCAAGTTTTAGCGGCTGTTGATTTTATGTCGCAAAACACCGGAACACTTGAAGGTGACTACCTTCCGCGGTGAGAGCATAATGGGATTGCCGGTCTGGGGGTTACGGCCGCGCCTCTGGTTCTTCTCCTTCACACTGAATTTACCAAAACCGCTGATCAGGACGTCCTCGCCCTCCCCTAAGGTTTTCTTAACCATCTCGAAGAGAGTTTCGACTATCTCTGCGCACTCGCTTTTGGTGAAGATGTTTTTTGCAAACAGATTTTCTACAATATGCGCCTTCGTTAACGTCATAGCTGACTCCCCCCTCCTCAAGTTCCTTGATCGACTTCCCTCTCTGGCTGGACTAATCTAGTAAATACAGGATAATTTTGAATAATTCAAGGGAAAAATCTCATTGGCCCCAAAGAAAATCTCTGGATTGAACATTCTCGGCCTTCCAAGGCTCGCATAGAGTTGTTTTGGTCAACATTCCTTAATCTAATAATATTAAATAGTTATAGCTGTAGGTTTGTTCTGCTCTCCTTCGGGACATAAAGACAAAGGGAACAGCACAAATGTGTAGTTTGTGCTGTTCCCCTAAAATCAGCGTCGGTACTGATTTTTTTATCTAGTTTGGTGGCGGTGCAGGGACTTGAACCCCGGACACTGCGGATATGAGCCGCATGCTCTGACCTGCTGAGCTACACCGCCACAATGTAGGGGTTTCATACTCAACAGCGGCCCTATTGTCAACCGAAAAAACCGGAGGCCATCATAAAGCTAGAGGGGGATTGGGCCGCAAAGGAAGTAAAATTTGGCAGATCATGAGTTTTACCCCAATCAGGAGGCAGCCTTCGTCCGTGGTCAGTTGTACTCATGCGCAAAGCGCATCTCTAATTGAGAGACGCTATGCGCTTGGCGCTATGCGCTCTGCATTTTCTAACGACTGACGGGACGCCCCCGGCGTCCCTGCTGCGTTGACAAACCCTAGAGATTAAGTTAAAAGAAGCTCAACTTTTAGGCCACTGTTCTTAGCCCGGATATTTCATGAATGGCCTGCTGCGACCGCGGATATGACCGTCCTTCCGGGCGTCCTCGGGTGTTGGACCCTGCGACGTAGTGTTCAAGTACGCCTCAGATCCAATCCCGCGGTACCGCGGGATTGCCCGGTGGCACAGACCTCTCCACGGTCTCGCCACAGCAATTCATGAAACATCCGGGCTAGGGGAAATAACCTTCCCTGCTGTTGGGGACAAAACAAGGAGCATTAAGTTGAAATGCCCGCATTGTGGAGAAGTACTCGGTGAGGTGACTTGTCAGGCTTGTCAGCGCTCGCTCCCCGAGGGGAGCCGGTACTGCAGTTGGTGTGGGGAAGAATTGGGTGATGATGCAGGGGTCCAGGCAGACCTAGAGGGGGCTCCAGCAGATGACGATGAGCGCCCAGTTGATTTTGCCAGTAGAAAACTTTGCAGCGATGGTACCTGCATCGGAGTAATTGGACCTGACGGTCGCTGCAAAGAGTGCGGCAAACCATACACCGGAGAGCCGGAGCCGGAGCCGGAGGAGGAGCCGGAGCCGGAGGAGGAGAATGAGGAGCATTGAGCCAGCACCATCTCCGCATAACAACATCCATAGTGAGGCCCTAGATGTATGAACTGAAAATCATAACAGAGTTTTCTGCTGCACATAATTTGCGAAATTTCGGGGGCAAGTGCGAAGCTCTTCATGGGCACAATTGGAAAGTGGAGGTTGTGGTCAGCGGGGAGGAGTTAGACGGCAGCGGCGTAGTTCTGGACTTCGCAGAAGTTAAGGCCGCCACCAGTGAAGTCATGTCAGAGATTGATCACCGATACCTCAATGAATTGCCCTTCTTCATAGAGCATAATCCGTCTTCTGAAAACATAGCCCGCTATATATTCGAGCGACTGCAGGAAAAGATCACTGACGAACGAGTGCGCGTCCAACGGGTGACCGCCTGGGAGTCCCAGGATGCTTGTGCAACCTACTTGGGCACATCGGCTGCCCCAGTTAGCTAGCTGGATTCCCGTTCCTGAAGCTCGGCGCGGAATTTTTCCACCTGTTCCAGGTAATAGGAACGGTCGCCTGTTACGGCTGCCAGAGCTTCCTCTGCCGTGGCTAAAGCCTTCCTTGCTTGACCATTGACGTGATACGCCTCTGCGAGGGTATCCAGGATATGGGATTCCTGAGAGCCGGCTGCCGCCTTCACAGCCAGTGAAAGGGCCCTCTCTGGTTGAAAAAAGGATCTTTCCTTGCTCGTTGCCAATACCCAGGCCAGGTTGTTTAGGATTTCAGGGTTGTCCGGGTCAAGTTCCAAAGCGCGCTCCAGATGGCGAACTGCTTCTTGCGGTTGATTTCGGGTGTAGTAAAGGGTTCCAAGGCTCGACAGAAGTAGAGGATTCTTTGGCTCAAGCTGTACCAGGCTGGTGAGCATTTTGAAGTTTAACTGTTCATTTAGATTCTTACCTACTGCCCCGGAATGAAACAGATAGCCTAGGGCTCCAACCGCAATTAACCCCACCACGTAACCCGCCAATGCCCTCCTGAGTTTGAGACGATGCTGTTTCAATAGCCAAGGGTTTCTAGCGGCAGCCGCAAGGAAGTCGACACGTTGTTTGATGCTGAAATGATGCCAACTGGGCACATCCCGGACGTTGCCACTATGAAAAGCTACTTTTTCCAGGGCCGAAATAAGCGGATACCCTCTTCCCATCACAGTAAAAACATAAAGATCAGCTTGACGTTCGAAGTTGCGGATAAAAAAGCCGAAGAGGAAGCGAAAATAAAAGAGCAGCAAGAGCAGCAGAGGAACGGTGGAGAGCATGGAAATCAGGGTAAGAAATTCAGAGTCACTCCGTCTCAGAAGCGCTAATGGCAGATCGCTGGCGAGCACCAGCAGAAAGGAAAGGGTCGAGAGGGGAAAAGCAAGGACAAGGTAGCCCAGCAGAAATATAAGGTAGAAGAAGAGATGTTTTTCTTTTACGTGACCCAGTTCATGGGCCAGAACTGCCCGCAATTCATCGTCGTCGAGAACGTTAAGGAGGCCCTCTGTTACCAGAAGATAGCGGCAGTGGCGATGGAGCCCCATGACTCCAGCAGTGATAAAATCAGCGCCAGGACCAGGCCAGAGAACAATCTCTCGAACTTGGAACTTCTCATCCTGACAAAACTTTTCTATGAGCGATCTGCTCACACCCGAGGCCAATGGTCGGCAACCCCACATACGTACTACAAGCGGTGGGGCAAAAAACATGAAGATGACCAGTAAGAGAGCAAAGAAAAGGAGCTGCCCCAGAGGAGTGTTGAGTTGGTCGTGGAGCGAGCCAACAGGGAGGAGCTGTAAAAGATCAAAGCTGCCTGAGATAAGTAACCAGGGCAAAATGATGGCAAGATTAAATTTGAGATTGGCAGCTACTACGGCAGATGGGGAGCAGGTGCTGGTAGAGAAGCGACAATGGCATTGATAGCTGTAAAACCAAACAATGGTCACGTGTAGTAGAAATAAAGCTAGCGCCGCCAACCCCTGCAGGGTAAAACTACCTCTGATGAGGGCGACTGAGGTCAGATAATATTTGATGTCGAGCAGGTAGATATCAAGACAAAAAAAGAGGAAAGCCAGGAACGATTGTCGGCTAACGGTTCGATGATAGAGTACCGCCAGATGGGGGCCGGCCGAAACGGCCGACATCCGTGCTGCCAGCCGTCTGAAGACCTGCCTGTTGATAAGAGCAAACAGTGAAAGTAAGGTGAGAGTAGCGAGAAGAGTGAGATAAAGAGAGAGCCGTGGAGTCGGCGACGGCTGCTGGGTGGAAAAGATAAGTAGAACTACTATAAAGTAAATGAAGTTTGTGTACATTCAGGAGTGTCCGTTGTCAATCGTATATAAAACTCGGTTGGCTGGGGAATTAGAGAACGCTAATGGAATAGCCTCGCCTGTACTATTTCAGGGTTCTGGAACATGTTCCAGAATCCGCTCTATTGCTTTTTGATCTTCGGGAGTCAAGGTTTGTCCGTTTTTTTGGACCAACTTCCAAGCAGCCAGTACTGCCGGGATGATTCGGGCGGGGGCGTGGCCATAGTATTTCTGCAAAGTCCGGATCCGCTGTCCGCTTTCCCAGAGATGGCGGAAGCGACCCGCCTGATCCGGATGGCTGTCGTCCAGATTCAGGGAGGAAAGCGTAATGGTTCTCCATTCCTGAGGCAAGAGATTGGCACCCACCGAAACGACACCACTAGCACTGGGTCGCTCAAGGAAACTGCGCTCCCCACCATCATAGACGAGAAAGTTGGGCTGACCCCGAACGGCCCGCTGGTAATTCAGGCTTCGTCCAAGGTCACCACGATGCACAACTCCAGCCAGTCGAGGCTCCTGGGCTAGTTTTTTCAAAACAGCTGTTCGAATGTTGTTACGTTTGGTCTTGTTTCCAATTTTTTGAATCAAAAGAGGATCGTTGTCGGCGATGAGGTTGAATTCAGTTTCAGCAAGGAGGTTACGGTAGTGCTCGGGTAAACCACGATTGCTGTGGTAAAAAAGTGGCGTATCCACCCAGGCGAGGGGGCCTCGGTAGTTAAGGTGGCGGCAGACTGTTTCCAGTTGGCGGCAGATGTGTATAGTCTGTTCAGCAGATGTGCCGGTAATTCGAACCCAAAGAGGAAGTCCGGAAGGCACCAGTGTGATGATCTCCTCGAGCAAGGAGGAGGAAACCGGGCCGCAGTTGTTTGCATCGGGGCACCAGAACATGGGGTCCAGCAGCAGCCCTGCCACTGCCGGCTGCAAGTGAGCTACGAGCGACTCAAGACCCAGATACAAACCGTGGTTTTCGGGATTTGGCACCAGCGCCAAGGAGCAAATCAGGCCTCTGGGGGTGGCGCTCTGGACCATAGAGTCCCTCTGTTCTACATTACATGAGGTCGGGGCACAGGTCGACCTGAATACTCTAGAGCGTAAACTTAATGTATCCCTTGCCGAGGAGATCGTGGAGATGAATGATTCCCAGAAGCTCATCCTTCGGGCCTGTAACTGCTAGCACTGTGATTTGGTATTCTTCCATGATTTCCAGAGCGTCTGCAACCGAGTCTTTTACCTGGATAGTCTTGGGGTTTTTACCCATAATGGCGGTTACCGGTTTTTCCAGTAGCCGCTCATACTTACGTAAACCGCGACGGAGGTCGCCGTCTGTGACGATACCAACCAGTCCAGTCGTGTCTCCAAGCACCAGAGTCGCTCCCAGGGCCTTGGCGTCCATCTCTTTGATTGCCTCGGCCACCAGGGTATTCTCCTGGACTTTTGGAATGCTGGAACCGGTGCGCATAATTGCTTCAATTGGTACTCGAAGTCGCTCTCCCAGTACTCCTCCTGGATGGCAGCGGCGAAAATCCTCCAGCTGAAACTCGTGCTTGTTTAAGAGAGTTACGCATATTGCGTCTCCCAAGGCAAGCATGGCGGTAGTGCTGGCAGTGGGGGCCAACCCCAGGGGGCAGGCCTCACGTTCCACCCCGGCGTAGACGGTTAGATCGCTATTGCGGCCCAAGGTAGACTCGGTATTTCCAGTTAAACAGATGATTCGTGTTCTCAAATCCTTCAAAGTGGGCAGGATCGCTGTCAACTCTTCCGTTTCACCGCTACTGGACAAAACGAGGACGATGTCATCTGAGCTCACCATGCCCAGATCGCCGTGCATGGCCTCCGCTGGATGTAAAAAAAGCGATTTGGTACCGGTACTGTTAAGCGTGGCGACAATCTTCCGTCCGACTATTCCTGACTTGCCAATGCCGGTGACAATTACCCGGCCGCGACTTTCATAAATCCAGTTTACGGCTTCTGCAAATTCGGAGTCTATCCGGTCGATGAGACCAAATATACCCTCTGCTTCAATTCGAAGTACATCCTTCGCTTCTCTAATGATTTTGGCTGCACCCCGGCGAATATTTTTCTTGTTAGGCCTAACCATAGTACCTTCTCATAGATAGTAGTTGTGGTGGTGGGAGACGGACACCTTATCAGTCGACCGAAGCACTCGTTTCCAAACAGTGCTTGTGGAGGTCATCAGCGAAACTGACCGGGTATTCTCCATTGAAACAGGCGAGGCAAAAGCCAGCAGTGTCCATGTTGATGGCCCTAAGAAGGCCCTCTAGACTCAGATAGTGAATACTGTCGAGCCTCAGGAATTTCCTGATTTCTTCAGTAGAGTGGGTGGCTGCCAGGAGTTCCTTGCGGGAGGGAAAATCAATACCATAATAGCAGGGATAACGGTGCGGCGGACAACTCACAACCATGTGTACTTCCTGGGCCCCTGCCTCCCTAAGTGTCTTGACACGATTTCGAGTGGTAGTTCCTCGAACGATGGAGTCCTCAACGATGACGAGTCGCTTGTCCCTCAACAGCGGGCGCACGGGATTGAGCTTTACTTTTACATGGAAGTCTCGCATGGCCTGGGTGGGCTCGATAAAAGTACGGCCCACGTAGTGGTTACGGATTACGCCCATTTCCAATCGGATGCCGGAGGCCTCGGCGAATCCAAGGGCTGCATAGTTGCCCGAGTCGGGAAACGGCATGACTATGTCGGCGTCGACTTGATATTCCCGAAACATCTCGTGTCCCAGGCGTTTGCGGGCCAGGTAAACATTCTGGCCAAAAATGTTGCTGTCCGGGCGGGCAAAGTAGATAAACTCAAAGATGCAGAAGGCGGTGCGGCCGGGATCAGGGAGGTGTCGAGACCTGATCCCATTGTCGTCGATGAATACGATCTCTCCCGGCTCAACGTCCCGCAGGTAAGTGGCCCCTATCAGATCCAGGGCACAGGTCTCCGAGGCGATGACATAGGCGTTGTCGTCTAGAAGGCCCAGGCACAGGGGTCGAAAGCCGTAAGGATCTCGGGCGCCAATGATCTGGTCTTCTGTGGACATAACCAATGAATAAGCGCCTTTAATCTCACTCAAGGAGGTGATCAGTGCCTCTTCCAGGCCATGAACAAGTTGCCGGGCCATAAGATGCACGATCACCTCACTGTCCATGCTTGTTTGAAAAATTGAGCCTCGCTGTTCCAGTTCGCACTTCAGATGATGGGCATTAACCAGGTTGCCGTTGTGGGCGATGGCGAGGCTACAGCCGGAGTGAGTGATGCAGAAAGGTTGGGCGTTGACGAGTATGGACGAGCCGGTGGTGGAATAACGCACGTGTCCAACACCGAGATGGCCCTTCAGGCTAGCAAGGACATCTTCGTTGAAAATTTCGCTCACCAACCCCATGCCCTTGTGATGGCGCATCAGTCGACCATCGCCGACGCTGATGCCGGCACTCTCTTGGCCCCGGTGCTGAAGGGCATAGAGACCGAAATAGGTAAGACGGGCGGTGTCTTCGTGCCCATAAATGGCGAAGATGCCACACTCTTCCTTTGGTCTACCGTCAGGGATAATTATGGGGTGCGAGTGGTTGCGCAAAGTAAGTTCCTCAAATGTCTAAAATGTCTAAAATGAGCTAGAGTGCCTAAAATACACTAAAATCTGAAATCTCAAATCCCAAGCACCAAATTACAAATAAATCTCAAATTCCAATAATCAATGACCCAAACATATTTGGGCTTCTCTTTTTCTAAGATGATATGAAGGTTTGGAATTTTGAATTTCGGTCATTGTTATTTGTTTGTTATTTGGGTTTTGTGATTTGTAATTTCTATTCTTCAATCGTCAATTCTTCAATTATTTCCATGATATTCTTGAATCGACCTAACCTCCAACTCGCCACTGCATAGCGCATCGATGGCCTGGGCAAAAGCTCAGGCACCGGCAATGGTCGTGGCGTATGGTAGATTATAAACCAAGGTGGCCCGCCGAATCAAATAGGCGTCGGAGGCCGTTTTTATCCCAGTGCTGGTATTGATGACCAGGTTGATTTCCTCGTTCTTGATATGGTCTATGCCATGAGG
>JAUWKY010000132.1 GCA_030613915.1 Syntrophobacterales bacterium | reverse complement strand
ACTCTTGTGATACTGCTACTGGGCCAAAAATAATTTAGAACTGTTACCACCTTTAGTCATTAGACAACTGCCTGTAAGCAGTAGCCAACATTATGTTGCCATATCCCAAGATAAATCCAAACATAATCGAGATTGGCCCTTTCAAGCTGCGCTGGTATGGACTCATGTACGTACTCGGCTTTGTGTCATGCTATTTTCTCATCGGCAAGCAGCGTCGGGCTCGCAACCTAGGTCTCGTAGGGGCTCAACTCCAGGATCTCATCTTTGCCCTGGCCATCGGCCTCATCCTCGGAGCCCGACTTGGCTATGTTCTTTTCTACCAATTCTCCAACTACACCTACTACCTGCAGCATCCTCTCGAAATAATCGCTATCTGGCACGGCGGTATGTCTTTTCATGGTGGGCTCATTGGCGCCATACTCGCGGGCCTCATCTTCTCTCGCCGTCGTAAGATCCCTTTCTGGGAGGGCGCGGATGCAGTAGTTGTCACCGCCCCCATTGCCCTGGCTTTCGGGCGCTTGGGCAATTTCATAAATGGCGAACTGTACGGCCGCCCCAGCACCGTGCCCTGGGCTATGGTATTTCCCCTGGCTGGCCCGGAACCAAGGCATCCCTCCCAGCTCTACGAGGCCGCTCTTGAGGGAGTAGTGTTGTTCATCATACTGTGGCTACTCAAAGACCGTTCTTTTCGACCCGGCACTATGGTCTGTCTATTTCTGGGCGGCTATGGAATCTTTCGCTTTCTGGTTGAATTTTTCCGTCAGCCCGATCCACAGATTGGTTTACTCTGGGGTCTGCTTTCCATGGGCCAGATTCTCTGTCTGACTATGATTATAACTGCGGCCGTCCTCTGGAAGTTCCTGCTCCAAGAGCCAACTGCTCGCTAATCCCCTGCAAGTCACACATTCAAGGGTTCAGTCTACTCATTGCAAACCCTACGGTTGACACTGCCACCGACCGGCCATAAGATTATTGAGAAATCAGACAGATGTCAACAAAGTCAAGGATGAAGTTCAATTCCGCCGTGGCGGGACAGATGGTCCGCCTCAAGCGGATTTACGAAGCCGTCAAGCGAAGGAGAAGCCGATGACAGGCAAGGTCTACGGTGTCATCATCTTGGGGAGCGGACCGGCAGGACTGCAGGCTGCCATTCATGCCGCTCGTGCCAAAGTGTCAGTATTGGTTATGGGCAAACCAGCCAAGAGCAGTCTCCACCGGGCCCACATTGAAAACTACTGCTGCATGGAAAGAACTGCGGGCGAAGATTTACTCCAGCAGGGAATTCAGCAGGCAGAGGCAGCTGGCACCAGTTTCATGCATGAGGACGTGCTAAAAGTTTCCCAGGAGGATCAGTGGCTCGTTGTGCAAAATGAAAGCAGGGAGGAACTCAGGTGCCGAGCACTTATTCTGGCCATGGGGATTTCCCGCAATAAACTCAGAGTACCGAGAGAAAAAGAATTGCTGGGGCGTGGAGTGAGCTACTGCGTGGACTGCGATGGGGGGTTCTTTCGCGGTGAGCCGGTTGCAGTGGTCGGTAATGAAAGCGCTGCAGCCAGCGGTGCCCTCACCATGCTATTCCATGCAAGCGAGGTCCATCTTGTTTGTGACCGCCTGGAGATCTCTGAAGTTCTGGACCATCAGATCAGGGAGAGTTCGGTCACCCTGCATGAGGGTCGCAAGGTGACAGAAATCATTGGCCAAGAACAGGTAGAAGGGCTGCTCCTAGATAATGGCTCACGCTTGGATGTCGAAGGAGTTTTTATTGAACTGGGGGCCAAAGGCGCCATCGAGCTTGCCAGTGAACTCGGTGTTGCCATGGACACTGATTCACCCCAATTTATTGCCACCGACAAGAAGCAGAGAACCAACATTGCCGGTGTCTTGGCGGCCGGCGACATCTGCGGCCTGCCCTGGCAGCTTGCCAAGGCGGTGGGAGAGGGCTGTGTGGCTGGACTTGAGGCGGCTGCTTACGCCAAGCAATTTAGGTAGTTGGTCCGTCGTCCGTGGTCAGTTGTCCGTTGCCAAAACGCATAGCGCAAAGCGGATGACTGGGTCGGTTAAAAACGCTATGCGCTTAGCGCTGGGCGTCTTTATAGATTCCCAAACGGCTTCTTCCAAGCTGATTTGAGCTGCTGGAGACCAACCCTGAAAAGAACCTTACCACCAAGGCCCCGAACTGTGAGCTTTTGTTTTGCCGTGACCAGGCCAACACAATCACAGGCAAGATCTTTAAAGAGCTCCTCGAAGTCAGTCTTGTGCTCAGGTGCAACAGTGACAATAAAGCGCCCGGCGGACTCGGAGTAAAGCAGGAGGTCGTCCCGTTTCACCTCTTCAGAGGGTGCCTGAGCAAGTTCCACATCCAAGCCGAGCTCACCGGCCACAGCCACCAGTGCCAGATGGACTCCCAGACCTCCTCGATAGATGCCATGGGCCGAAGCCACCAGCTCGGCCCGGATGGCCTCTTCCAATGCCTGATACAGAGGAATTACCTCCTTTATCCTCACGCGGGGCACATTGAGTCCGGTATAGTCAAAAAGATCGTAGTATTCAGAGCCTGCCAACTCGTTTCTGGTAAGCCCCAAAACATAAATAAGGTCACCCGCCATTTTCGCGTCCATAGTGACACACCGTTGCACATCTTCTATAACACTGGTGCCCGTGAACTGCAGGGTCTCGAGGCCGGACACTTTATGGCGTTCGCCGAACTCCCCCTCCAGATTTCCGTCCACGTACATGCTGTCTTTGCCGGAAAGCAAGGGGATACCAAAATCAAGGCAGTAGTCTTTCAAAGCCCAGTTGGCCCTGACCAATTGCGCCGCTTTCAGTTTGCCGTCAGGATTACTCTCCGGATGATACTGAATGTTAGGCCAGCAGAAGTTGTCCACCCCCGCCAGATGTTGAAAACTACCCCCCACAGCTAACAACCGCCGCACCGTCTCGTCAATGGTACAAGCCACCATATGGTAGGCGTCAATGCGGGAATAGGTTGGATTGAGTGCCTGTGCTATTGCCAAGCCGCGAAGGGAATCCAGACGTGGGCGTAAAACCACACCGTCGTTGGGGACGTCCCTCTCAACTCCCACCAGATGTTTAATGACACTGGTTCCCTGGACCTCGTGGTCATACAACCTAACGATCCACTCTTTGGAGCATATGTTGGCGCGGCTCAGCATAGTGAGCAGGATTCGCCGCTGATTATCTGGTGGGCCCAATACAGGTTCCCTGAGTCCTCTATGCTCCGGCGCTACCCACTCCGCCTCGAACTCCCATTGGGGAAAACCGGATTCAAGCAACGCCAGGTCCACGTAGGCACAGGTCTTGCCTTGGGAGGTGATGTGCAGTTTGCCACTGTCTGTATAGTGACCGATAACCGTAGACTCAACCTCGTGCTTGTGGGAAAGCTGCATGAACCGTGAGAGCTGTTGGGGTTTCACCGCCACTGTCATTCGTTCCTGGCTCTCCGAAACCCAGATTTCCCAGGCATCTAGACCTTCGTACTTTAGTGGAACCTCATCCAGTTCTACCAAAGCACCTCCGGAGAATCGGGACGACTCGCCTATGGAAGACGAAAGCCCCCCACCCCCATTGTCGGTTATGAAAGCAATCAATCCCTCATCTCGCGCTTCCAAGAGAAAATCGTGCATTTTCTTTTGAGTATAGGGATCACCTATTTGCACATGACCGGCCGGGGTATGTTCGCTGTAGATCTCACTGGAAGCAGTTACCCCATGGATACCATCTTTGCCAATCCGGCCACCGCACATAATGATCAGATCACCAGCGGTGGTGGTTTTTTTCTCACTAGGAGTACCCGATACCGTGGCCGGCATCAACCCTATGGCAGTCACGAAGACCAGACATTTACCCATGTAACCGTGGTCAAAAAAGACCTGGCCGTAAGGGGTGGGTATGCCACTCTTGTTACCGCCATCCCGCACACCTTCAATAACACCGTCCAGAAGTCGCCGCGGATGCAAGTGCGGTTTCAGGGGACCACGGTAATCTCGATATCCCACACAATAACCATAGGTCCCTGCAATGAGCCGGGAACCCTTTCCGGTTCCCATTGGATCGCGGTAGACCCCTACGATGCCAGTAAGCGCTCCGCCGTACGCCTCCATGTTGGACGGACTGTTGTGGGTCTCTCCGGTAATGACGTAGTATGTATCCTGGTCGAAACGAGCAACTCCAGCATTGTCCCAAAGCACAGAGATGACCCAGTCTTTTTCTTTTTGCAACGCCAGAGTGGGCGCCTCGATACAGGTTTTGAAAAGGTTATCCACCACCTTTTGTTCGCCCGTGCTCAGATCATGATAGTAGAACTTACCCTGGAAAGTGTTGTGGTTGCAATGGTCGCTCCTCGCCTGGGAAATATACTCCAGCTCCACATCTGTGGGGTCAGCCAGGCCGAATTTACTGCGTCCATCCCGCACCTCAGGCTGAAGAAAGTATGAACGTATAACCGGGATGTCCCTGGGATGCAAAGCCAGGTTGCGCTCCAGGCTCAAGCGCTCCAGCTCGGCATCACTGGAGATGGAAAGTGTCTCAACCGAGGGCTGGTGTGCAAGTCGAACCTTGGGGATGATTATGCCAATGCCCTCCTCAGGATTCCACTCATCTCCAGAGTAGACTCGCCACTGCTGAACCAGGTCGTTGGCCAGAAGCTGCTTGGCAATTCCTTCCACCGCCCGGTGCCCTCTCTTGCTCTTCCCCAGACGCTCACTACGGAGAAGATACAGCCGAGAGGTGTAAACGCTTTCTCCAGGTTGGAAACGGGTTTTGAAAAGATCTTCCATTGCCTCCACCGCTGTGCTCCCTTGGTTATCTCGCACTCCGGGACGGAAGCCAACCCAGATTGCCCAGTCAAAGGGGGTGGCCAATGGTTTGAAAGAAGATATTTGACTGACCGGATTGGTGAAGATCTGGCGGCGGGCTGATTCTAGTTGCTCTTGGGTTAGTTGCGCCTCAATGGTGAGGACGTGAATGGTGCGTACTTCATCCAGCTGGATATTAAAATAGTCCCTGGCTTTGCGCCTGATTGCCTCTCCTTCGGCATCAAATAGGTCGGGCTTGAGGGTGATTTCCAGGCGGGCAACCACGAATAACTATTCCTTCTTTTGAGTAATGTGCGGCCAAAAGTAGCAGATTTTCCAAAGGACAGTCAACTGATTACTACCCCCCTCTTGACAACACCTCTCATTATGTGTATATTTGAGCATATACTCAGATAAGAAAGGAAAACCGTTTTGCCAAAGCAAACAAACGATCTCTGTGATTGTCGGCTTATTCACCGACAAGCGGTGGAAGAGGCGAGAGCATCTGCCCTCGCCCCCAATGAAACCGCGAGCTTGGCCCAGACATTCAAAGCCTTGGCGGATGAGACTCGGTTGAAAATCCTCTGGGCTCTGGAAAAACGTGAGATGTGTGTCTGCGATTTGGCCGCCATGCTGAGTTTAACAGAGTCGGCGGTGAGCCATCAACTCCGTCTGCTCAGGAACCTGCAGCTTGTTGCCAATCGCCGCAATGGAGTTGTACTCTATTATCGCTTGACCGACAACCATGTGTCCCAGTTAATCAATATCACTTTGGAGCATCTACGGGATTGATAATGACCGTTCTTGTGCAGATAGTCCAGGCCAGTTGGGAGCTTTTCGTGGAGGCAGCCCCGTATCTGATATTCGGAGTTCTGGTCGCTGGCCTTATGTACCTTTTCCTCGCGCCCGAGACCATTGCCAAACACCTAGGCAGCGGCAGAGTACGTTCTGTATTCAAGGCGGCTTTGCTGGGCATTCCCTTGCCTCTTTGCTCTTGCGGAGTTTTGCCCGCCGCAGCCAGTCTGAGAAAGCAGGGAGCCAATCGGGGCGCGACCGCGGCATTCCTAATCGCCACCCCCGAATCCGGAGTGGACTCCATCGCCGTTACCTACGCCCTCCTGGATCCTCTTATGACGCTCATTAGACCGGTTGCAGCCTTTCTTACCGCTTTTGCCGCTGGGATTACGGAGAACTTTATCTCCTGGGAGGCCACGGACACAGTCTCGTTGCCACCTGATCTAAACTGCCGTGTCGATGGTTGCTGCGATGGTCAAGATTGCCCGCCGGAGGAGCACAGCAAGCACCACACCTTAGGCCAAAAGCTATGGAGTGGAATCCGGTATGGTTTCTTCGATCTGTTTCGTGAACTCTCTGGTTGGATCTTTGCAGGCTTCATCGTGGCGGGAGCCATAACTCTCTTGTTACCACAGGATCTAACGAGCAAGTATCTTGGGGGTGGCATTGCCACCATGCTTTTCATGCTTGGCGCCGGTATCCCCACCTACATCTGCGCCACCGCTTCCACCCCGGTGGCTGCGGCCTTGATCCTGAAAGGGGTGAGTCCCGGAGCAGCTTTAGTATTCTTGTTGGCAGGCCCCGCCACCAATATTGCCTCCCTCGCGGTGCTTACCAGAGTGCTGGGGAAGCGGGGTGTGATTATTTACCTGGGATCTATTGCGATTTTTTCGGTGTTGCTGGGATTGGCGACTGATTGGCTTTACGGCTCCCTCGGGATTTCCTTGCAAGCAAGACTGGCCGTCGCTAGCAGCGAACTACTGCCCGCATGGCTCCATCTCGGAACTGCCCTGCTGTTGGCGGGGCTGATGCTTTTGTTTTTCTTCCGGAGACTCGGCTCAATT
>JAUWKY010000308.1 GCA_030613915.1 Syntrophobacterales bacterium | reverse complement strand
AGGAAATCCTTGCCCTGGTGTCAAGGCAGTTAAAAGTCCCGGTTTGTAGACCACCACGGGGCTGACTCTTGAAGAGCTTTTCTCTTGACAAGGGTAGAGGAAATCGGTAGAAAGGGACGAACTTATCTTGTGAAAAAAAGCTTAATTTGGCGCGATCCTGGCTCCTTTCCCTCGGTGAAATATACAGTCCGGGAAGTGTGATCTCGCCGCAGTGTCTCACCCTTCATTCCTTAAGCCAACACTCCAACATATTGAGGCGTTCCATGACCGGAGAAAACAAGCAACAGAATTCGGGTCTACTAGGCTGGCTTCTCTTTGTAGTAGGCTTCGCTGGTGCACTGTTTGTCGGTTGGGTAGTATTCCCACAACTTCTTTTTTCTACCAAATACCAGCCCATCAACTACAACCACGCTATCCATCAGGAAGAGGCGGAGATGACCTGCGAGGATTGTCATGATTTTCGGGAAGATGGGTCATATGCCGGTAAACCCACGTTAGAAATGTGTATAGAGTGCCATGAAGAACCAGTGGGCGAGACTGAGGCAGAGGAATTCTTTATCTCCGAATACGTTGAACCGGGCAAAGAGGTTCCCTGGATTTCCTACACCAAGCAGCCGGACAATGTCTTTTTCTCCCATGGTGCTCACGTAACTTTGGCGGAGATGGAGTGCACCGAATGCCATCGCAATGTGGAAAAGGAAACCGAGGCTCCTCCGGTCAAGATTAACCGGCTAACTGGCTACCCCAATGAAATCATGAAAATGTACGTGTGTGAAGATTGTCATGCCCGGGAGCAGGTGTCTAACAGCTGTGACGTCTGTCATAAGTAAGAGCAGGCGAGGCTAGTCATTTAAGGGGAAGGATCTTATGAAATTAGACAGAAGAGCCTTCGTTAAACTGATTGCAGGAGGGGTGGGCGGAACGCTGTTGTCGCCGTTGCCGTGGAAAATGGCGGATGACACCGCCATCTGGAGCCAGAACTGGTTCTGGCGGCCTTCACCGGAGAGGGGTGGCGCCACCACGGTGAATACTGTTTGTCAGCTTTGCCCCGGAGGTTGCGGCGTCAGGGTTCGGCTCATTAAGGAAAAGCGTGCGGTCCTCATTGATGGCAACCCCACCCACCCAGTTAACCAGGGAGGGATTTGTCCTTTGGGCGCTGCCGGGCTCCAGTACTTGTACGGTCCCAGCCGGATTGAAACGCCGCTGCAGCAAACAGGTAAGCGGGGCGACCTCGAGACTATGAAAGCCATCAGTTGGGATGAGGCCCTGGAGATCCTCTCCATCAAACTGCGCCGCATGAGGCAAAAGGCCAGAGGCCTCGTCTGTGTGAGCGGTAAACGCCAGGGCACTGTCCCCGAACTCTTCGCTCGTTTTCTCCACGCTTACGGCTCGCCGAACTACATGGTGATGCCGGCTGCGGCTGACGCAGAATCTTTGGGGTTGTTTGTTAGCCAGGGAAACAGCGGCGTTCTCGGCTATGATCTGGAAAACGCCAAAATGGTCGTAAGTTTTGGCAGTGGCTACATCGAAGGCTGGGGTTCTCCCAATCGCATGATGATGGCATTTGGTGGTTGGCGGAGCAATCCCAAGCGAGATCGCACCAAGATCATCCAGGTGGCGACGAGAGGTTCGCTGAGTGCTTCCAAGGCCGATGACTGGGTGGCTGTTGCTCCAGGTACAGAGGCGGCACTTGCTTTGGGTCTTGCCCAAGTAATCGTGAGTGAGGGACGTTACGATCGTACCTTTGTAAGCAAATATACGCACGGCTTCGATGAGTTCAGAAGGCTGCTGCGCCAGAAGTATACTCCGGAAGAGGTGGCTGAAATCACGGGAGTGGAGAAAGAGAAAATTGTTGGACTGGCACGGGAGTTCGCGGGAACCAAACCGGCTGTAGCCCTGAGTGGCTGGGGACAGGGGAGAATGCAGGGTAGCATGTATGATTTCCTTGCGGTGCAGAGCCTCAACGCACTGGTGGGTAGCGTACACAAGCCGGGTGGAGTAACCAGGACGCCAAAGCTACCTCTGGCTCCATGGCCCAAAGTGGTACTGGATGCTACGAGTCTGACAGGCGAAAATGAGCCCAGATTAGATGGGTCCAAGGGGAGCCAATTCCCCTTGCCAGGGCAGCTATTTAATAACTTTGTCAAAAACGTTAGCGAGGGGAACCTTTATCCTGCAGATATCCTTTATCCTGCAGAAATGCTCTGGGTGCACGAGGCCAATCCCGCCCATGACCTTGCCGATGTCCAGCCCTTCCTGGCGGCCCTGGACAGGATCGGTACCTTGGTCTCCTTCTCTTCGTTTATGGACGAAACCACCCAGTTGGCCGATCTTGTGCTTCCGAGTCCGACCTACCTGGAGCGGTTGGAAGACGTACCCACACCGCCAGGGCTGCAATACGCGGTCTTCGGCTTGAGCCAACCAATTTTGAGCCCGCGGTTTGAGGCGAGACATCCAGGCGATGTGCTTATTCAATTGGCAAAATCCCTTGGCGGAAGTGTTGGGGCAAGCTTTCCCTGGTCCGATTATGAAACAGCATTGAAGGAGCGGGTGAAGGGACTGGCTGACGCTGGCCGGGGTCAAGTGGCGGATGAGCCAGGACTGCAACCGTGGAAAGGCGGCCAGGGCCGACAATTAGCCGCCAACTATGATTCCTTTGACGACCTGTGGGAGAAGCTTATCGAACACGCCTGCTGGTTCGATACCTCTGAGGCCATGCCCTCGTGGGAGTCGGCCTTTACAACCCCTTCGCGCAAATTCGAGTTCTATAGCCAGAAAATGCGGCAGGTTGGCATCAGGGGGAATGATCTCACCTACCTGCCGCATTTCAAGCCGGTAGAGCCGGCTGGCGATCCGCGTGATTATCAATTACTTCTAATGCCCTACGAGACGATGGCCATCACCAACGGTCCGGTGGCAAATCCGCCGTTTATGACCAAGACGCTCTTTGACTTCCAACTAAAAGGGAACGACTCTTTTGTCGAGGTCAACCCTAAGACCGCTGCCAACATGGGCCTTAAGGAGGGCGATCGGGTTGCACTTCAGACCGAGCGGGGTACGCTCAAAGTCCGTGTCCACTTGACTGAAGCGGCGCGGCCTGATGTGGTCTTTATCCCCACTGGTCTGGGACACAGTGGTTTCGATTCGTACATCAAGGGCAAAGGAGTCAACGCCAATGTGATTCTGGTGGCCCAGCAGGATCAGGTCACCGGCCTTGTCACTTGGTGGGGAACTCGGGTGAAAATCTCCAAAGTATGAGGTAGGAAATGAGTGGGAACA
>JAUWKY010000321.1 GCA_030613915.1 Syntrophobacterales bacterium | reverse complement strand
GTGCTTCGGAGGTCGTAACTCCCGCGGCCAATGAACTGGTTATCTTTCTCGGTGGTGCTGATGTGGAGCGACGGGAACGGGAACGTATGCATCTCAAGGGAATACCGGTATTTCCTACACCGGAGCGCGGCATTAAGGCTCTGGCCAAGGTCATGGACCGAAAATCGCTTTCAGCCCCCCAAGAACCAACACTCACTCTCTCGGCAACTGGAATTCAGCTACCACCGCACGAGGCACTTTCACTAGTTGCGGAAAAAGGTTTGGACTGCACCGCTTTCGCTCTTGCTGAAAGCCCTGGCAGTGCCAGTGAAATTGCCCAAAAGCAGGGATTCCCGGTGGCTCTTAAGGTCAGTTCTCCTGACATAGTCCACAAGAGCGATGCTGGCGGGGTGCAACTCAACCTGGACACCGCAGAAGCGGTGGAGAAAGCATACGGCGAACTTCTAGCAAGAGTGAAGAACTCATTCCCCCAGGCCAAGATCGACGGTGTTTTGGTGAACAAGATGGCTCCTGCTGGTCAGGAAGTCATCATCGGGATGAACCGCGATCCCCAGTTTGGTCCAATCATGCTTTTTGGTCTTGGTGGGATTTTGGTGGAAATTTTTCGTGACGTGGTATTGTGGCATCCCCCCCTAAGCCGGGAAGATGCGCTCGAAATGATCCAGCAGATCAAAGGATACCCTGTTCTTGCCGGATATCGAGGCCAGCCACCAGTGGACATGAATGCACTGGCTGATTGTCTCTTGGCAGTTGCACAGCTCGCCGAAGAAAATCCGAAAATAGTAGAAATTGATTTGAACCCGGTGTTTGCCTATCCACAAGGCGCCTTGGTGGCAGACGCCAGAATTATCATGAAGGAGGACAATTAACTATTTTGTGGTAACCCATAGTAATTTCTGGTAAAATAAATATCGTTCGGACGAAAATTTGAAAAGAAGGCTCCCTCGACCGTCACCACTGACGCGCTCGCGCCCTACACATCCGGTCGCGGTACTATTCCAGTGGGAAGGATGAGAACTGAGATGACTGCCCCACATTGGCTCATCGTACGGCTCAAGAACCAGTATCCCATGCTTCATTATTTTGAGGACCGTACCTTTGGCGTCGAAATTGAATTCTACGGGTTGAATTACGTTCTAACCCCTTCCGATGCCGGCATCATCAAGCCTTACAACATTTCCTCTCGAGCCAGGGATGGCCGGCGCTTCCCACAGCTTTGCTCCGACTCCAAGATTGCCCTTGGAGCGGACAGAGACTCGTGGCATTTTGAGGAAGACACATCCGTGAGAGGCAAACTTCACACCAGATATGGCGCCGAACTCGTCAGTCCAATTCTGAGTGGCATTGGAGGACTCGTACAAGTCTACCAGGCCATGCAGTTTCTCAACGAGATCGAGAGAGTAAATATTGATGGGTCGTGCGGCCTCCATGTTCATCATGGAGTGGATCGAGATGTGTACGGCTGTGAAAACCTCAAAGAGCTCGTGAAGCTCGTTCACCCCATGGAAAATCTCTTTTATCTGCTCATCCCGGGAGAGCGCCAGAACAAAAGTACTTGTCGCCCCATGGAAATAGATGTTAAGGCCTTTTTGAGAGACTGCGATCCCGTGTGTGGACCAAGTAACTGCCGGCTCAAAAAATTATGGTATTCGCCGGAAAACCGCTACGATCCCGAGAAGGCAAGATACCCGCGCTACGACAAGACCCGTTATCACGGTTTAAATCTCCACTCCTACTGGTTTCGCTCCACCATTGAATTTCGCTATCACTCAGCTGTGCTGGCCCATATCGACGACGCCATGCAGTGGATCATTTTCAGCCAGTTTCTGGTGGAAATGAGTCGGGGACATATCCCAACCATCCAATTTCATAACAATGGGAACAAGTGGCTACAAACAATCTACGTAATCTACCACGCCTTAGGCTATTCGGACCGAATCAAACTTTTCTCCAGCTAGCTGGAAGCGGGCAGTTGCCTGCTGCCATCTCCGAAGCCCAACTTCGTATACCAAGCCGGAAAACGACCGAGTGTTCTAGGTGTCAGGTGTCAGGTGTCAGGTGTCAGGTGTCAGGGAGTAAAAGCGAAAGCACTGAATCCTGAACACTGACACCTTAGTCTTAACATTGGTGGGAGCTGCTATGTGTGACATTTTTGCCCTTTCGGCAGGCTATAATTATACCGCCCAGGACTATCTGCCCGTCTTTGCCGAAAAGGCCAGGAAAAACATGAATGGTTGGGGTATCGGGTTTTTTCGCGATGGTCAAGCTTTCGTGGAAAAATCATCCGAGCAGGTGTTCGTTGATGATCAGGTACACGAGAGCTTCCAGAGGTTGGCCCGGGTCATTGATAGTCGGATTATCGTCTCTCATATAAGCTGCCCACTGAGTGGGGGAAGGCATAGTGCTCACAATAATCCCTTCGCCCTTACGTTCCTCGACCACATCTGGCTCTTTGTAAATGTGGGCAGAGACCAAGAGATTGAACAGTACCGGAGCGACAATGAACCCCGTCTGGAAGCTGAGGTCAAAGCTGCCAGGATCTTCGAGTATTTGAGAGATGCACTGGTAAGTCGCATGAACCAGTACCCTTATGGGAGTCTTTATGCAGTTCTGCGCGACAGTATTCGAAAGCTGCTGTCCGACTATCCCGGCAATTACACCTTCTTTCTGGCTAACGAGTCCGTACTTTTTTGTTTTTCCAACTTTCGGCGACTTCTGATGTTAAGAAAATCTGAGACCTTAGGAGACATCCTGCTTGTCACCTCTGTTGGAGAAAGATTAAGCCCAGAAGAGTGGCTCACCATCGAGCCCGACGAAAGTTCCCTGGGCCAACTTATGGTTATAGCCGGCCCGGATGTGCTGCATTTGGACGACATATAATTGTTCATTGTCCGTGGTCAGTTTTATGTGCCGTTACTGAAGACTGGCCCGGTGGGAGCGGCTTTCCCGCCCGCCTCGCCTGAGCGGCTCGCGATGGCGGGCAGGTAGCCGCGATTATCGTGGCCAGCCTGTCCCGCCGTCGGGGAGGCCACTCCCACAAATTGGAGTGGTTCTGATTGCCATATCACCTTATTGACGCGCCATGCGCTATGCTTTCTAAGATGTGTGATTTATTTGCT
>JAUWKY010000179.1 GCA_030613915.1 Syntrophobacterales bacterium | reverse complement strand
GGGTGCACGTATGGATTGATGCCTTGTGATTGGACGCGTCCGTCCCACACGTAGCGGTACATATCAGAAGAGAGCTGCGGGGTAGCGCCAACGAGGCAGAGCCTAAAGAAAACTGCAAAGAGGAAAAGCACCAAGAGCAAGCCTCGGCTACGGCCAGGCTGGTGCGGTCTTTTGAATATTACGTAGACCACGAAAAAATAGAGTGCATTCAAAAGGAGGAACTGAAAAAAGAAGAGATGGGTGGAGGTAATATCAGTCCGGTGCGGAAAAACAAACTTGACGAGCCGTCCCAGATCAAAATGAAAGAGATAAACGGTGCTGGAGATGGCTCCCAACAGAACGATGATAAAAACAATGGAGTTGCGTCGAGGGAACATTACTCTAGCTTTTTCTGCCGTGTGCGTATGCGTGCATGACCGAGAGGGAGAAGACGTAGAGAAATCCGGCGGTATAGATAAACAAGAAAGGACTGATGAAGTATTTGCTGTAGAGAAGAAAAAGGAGAAAACCGGCCAGGGAATAGAGCCCCAATAGCAGCTCAATGATAGATACGGCACTGAAAGGAATCGAATAGAGTTTCCCGTACCAGGTGTCTTCCTTGCTTTCTATTCCATACTTGGGGGTGCGAACAAAACCAGTCTTAATCCCGAGAAGGGCTTGCAGAATTGCCTTGGTATTGTTAACCGAAATTCCAGTCCCCAGAAACATCAGAAAAGGCAAGTACTTGATGCTTTTTTTCCAGTCTGAATGAAGAATTCTTTGCGAGAAAATGTACATGTTTGACGGACCAAAGGTGGCCAGACAAAATAGGGTGAAGAACAAGAGAGGAAGAGGGATACCCAAGAAGAACCACTTGGTGAAAAGCATGGGTATTGAAGTTAAAACCACGATGATCATCAGCGGGTGAACCATGTAATGAGTCAGGTGCAAGAATGACTGGATCTTGATCAGCAGTGGCAGGTCGGCCTTGAATAGTCTCAGCAGATTCTTCTTGGCCGTTTCGATTGAGCCTTTGGCCCAACGGTGCTGCTGAGATTTGAAACCGTTGATTGTCACCGGGAGTTCCGCTAGACACACCACTCCTTGTGCGAATTCCAATTTCCAACCTTTGAGTTGGGCCCGATAGCTAAGGTCCAAATCCTCGGTCAAGGTGTCCGCCTGCCAGCCTCCGGCATCGTTGATGGTCTTTTTGCGCCAGATGCCGGCCGTACCGTTAAAATTCATGAATAAGCCGCCCCATGACCTGGCGGCCTGTTCCACACCGAAGTGACCGTCAATACCCATGGACTGCGCCCTGGTAAGCATAGAGTAATCGCAGTTGAGATGCCCCCAGCGGGCCTGAACCATACCCACCTCAGGATCAACGAAATAGGGGATTGTCTTTCTGAGAAAATCTTTGCTGGGGACAAAATCGGCGTCAAAGATACCAGTAAACTCACCCTTGGCCGATCTCAGTCCCTCCTTGAGGGCGCCGGCCTTATAGCCGGTACGAACTTTGCGATGCAGGTGAGTGATATCAAAGCCTTGCTTTCGCATCTCTTGAACAACGGCCCCGGCGATCTCAACAGTGTCATCGGTGGAATCGTCGAGAACCTGGATTTCAAGCAGCTCCTTGGGGTAGTCAATTTGACAGGCCGCTTTCACTAGCCTTGTAGCCACGTAGCGCTCGTTAAAGATAGGAAGCTGAATGGTTACGCGGGGCCAGCCTGTCAAGGGGAGTGTGTTATAAAATTTATCTTGCAGGTTCTGCTGCCTTAGGCGGGCTTTCGGAAGACTCATTCGATAGTAAATCATCAAGAAGTAGCAATTAATCCCGTAGACAAAGAGGGAGAACAGAGCGGCTAGATAAAAAACCAGCAGTATGTCTTCGGCTGCATTCATAGATTATACGTCTCGGAATTTCTACAATCTGGCATAGGAGTGGGTGCCTGGTTGGCAATAATTTACTATGATATCATCAATACTCGCCAATGCTGTTGTTAAAATAACAAATTGCAGTTGTGGAGGCAAGAGGATCGGGGAATTGCTTCCTATTGAGCTTTCTCTCGGTTAATACTGCCTTATCCCAGACCCCCCATAAGATCAACTTCAACGGAGCAAAAAATGAAGCCGAAGCCTTGGAAAACTCTCTCCACCAAAATGATCTATGAGAACCCGTGGATGCGACTGCGCGAGGACATAGCGGAGTTGCCCAATGGTCGAACCACCATTTACGGGGTGGTCGTCTTTGGGGATTGTGTGGGCGTTCTGCCCTTTGTAGACGAAGACCACGTGCTGCTGGTGCGCCAGTATAGGTACGTACAGGGTGAGGCCCACCGCTGGGAAATGCCCACCGGTGGCTTAAAAGAGGGAGAGACGTTGGAGAAAGCAGCTCAGCGCGAGTTGGCAGAAGAGGCAGGGTACTATGCCGGTCGATTGATCCACATCAGCAGCTACTACACTTCCAAGTGTATCTGTGATGAAACGGCGCACCTCTACATCGGTGCAGAGTTGACTCCTGTCGAAGTAATGCCCGACGAGACTGAGTTCCTGGAGAGGCGCATTTTTTCGTTCGACGAGGCGTTGCGTATGGCGCTGGAGGGCGAAATTATGGATAGCATGAGTGTGATGGGTCTCCTCCTGGCAGCTCGACGACGCAGCTAGAATTCCAAATCACAATGATTAAGGTGTCAGGTGTCCGGTGTCAGGTGTCAGGAAAAAGAAAAATGGAAGCTGAAACCTGAAACCCTGAGATCCGGTGCGGTCAGATCTTGTTTATTTGCTGCAAGAAGGCGAGGGTGTGAGGTGCAGCAGCTGGGTTTTGCCTCAAGTCATGGCGAAGCCGGTCTAGGTCGGTTGCGACGTCGACGTCATACCACTCGGGGACTTTGTGCACTTGCAAACCGAGGCTACGGCAGGCCGCAATCGTCTGGGGAATAACCCTCTCAGTGCTCCAAGCGATACCTTCGAATAAGGCGGGTTGGAGTCGCTTCATGCCGATCAAATAATAGCCGCCATCGTGACCCATTCCCAGGGTGATGTCGGCATGGTCCAAGCCCGAAAAGGCTTCTGACAGATAAGTAAGCGGTAGGGTTGGGCCGTCGCTGTTCATAATGACCACCCGTCGATAGCCTGATTCAAAATGATGGGCCAATGCATTGGCCAGCCGCTCGCCAAGATCGGCGCCTGATTGGCGCATTAATCTGAAGCCATCAGGTATCAGGCTGTGAAAATAGGAATGGGCATCCGGCGGCGTGTAGGCCAGGGTGTGGTCGACATTTTTTAGTCGGTTTGCAAGCGCCAGTGTGTCCAGCATCAAGCAGCGATAGAATTTAGCTGCATCTTGAGGTGTGAAGGGTGGACAAAGGCGGGTTTTTGTAAAGCCGGGTTCGGGCTTTTTGGCGACAACAATCAAGGCAGCGTCCATGTAAGCCTCATCTGTATCTTCTGCGACTTGATGCTCTTGACAGGGGCCGACAGAATGTGATCATACTACCTTACTAAACTCCAAGGGTGGAGACAAGGTGGCATCAGTTAGGAAACATTACGACAATTTTCTCGCAGAACATTACTCCTGGATGTTCGGGGACTTTAATGCCAAAGTCCAGGAGAACAAAGATTTCTTTAAACTGACCGGCATTGAGCCTCGATCTGGAGGGAAAGCTCTTGATCTTGGTTGTGGCTCAGGTTTTCAATCAATTGCCTTGGCGAAGCTGGGATTCAGGGTCTTAGCCGTTGACATCTGCGAGACTTTACTAAATGAATTGCGAAATCGAAGCGCTGGGCGAGATATAAATGCTGTTCAGGGAGATCTTCTAGATTACAGCATTTATGCTGATAAGGGTCCTTTTGAAGTGGCAGTATGTATGGGAGATACCCTTACCCACCTTCAGAAGACCCGCGAGATATCGGCTTTGTTCGCCAATATCTATTCACTCCTAGAACAAGGAGGCAGATTCGCTCTCTCCTTCAGGGACCTCACTGCCGAACTTAAGGGTATAGATCGTATTATTCCGGTAAGAAGTGACGATGATAAGATAATGGCAACATTTCTGGAATATGAAGCAACCCAGGTGAATGTCCACGATATTGTTTTTGTTAAGGGAGATTCTGGCTGGGAACTTAGAAAAAGCACATACAGAAAGCTTCGTATTGGCATGCACCAAGTTCACGATTTTCTGCAACACCTTGGTTTCAGTGTCATCTCCAGTGAGGTTCAAAAAGGGTTTTCTGTCATTGTGGCCCAGAAGTAGGGGTATTTATTCAACATCGAAAACAGGTCCTTCCCCGCGTAGCGGGATCTTCGAAGGGCCAGTCCCAGATCCCGCCTTGCGGGGGTCATAGTTGAATGGCTTTGCCGGTAAAGATCGCGAACGGCTGGAGGTTTCAGTGTTCAGTGTTCCCCGCTGCCGCTTCGCTTCAGACGGGATCTTCGACAGGTTTCAGCTTCTATGTTTCTTTTTCCTGACACCTGACACCTAAAACCCTAGGATTTGGTGCTTGGAATTTGATATTTTGCAATTCTGGAATGATTGCAAATTTGACCTTGCTGCGGTATGAAGGATATCATTTGCTAACGAAGCAATGTGGTTGTGCCTTTCCCAGCGCGAATCCATTTCCAGCCAGGCCAAGTTAATATACGAGTGGCAAATGGGGCAGAATCAGATTATAGATCCGGAGACCTGGGTAGACGAGCATGGCGATTCTCTTTTTCGCTATGCGCTGTTCCGTATCCAAGATGGTCAGGTCGCCGAGGATCTGGTCCAGGAGACCTTTCTGGCCGCCCTCCGGGGGAAAGACAGTTTTGCTGGCCGTTCTTCTGTACGAACCTGGCTGTTTGGCATACTCAAACACAAAATAATCGATCACATCAGAAAAATCAGCAGAGAGAGGCCGGAGGAAGACATCGAGACCGTGGCAAATCTGGCTGACAAGACCTTTGATGAACAAGGGGTATGGAAGTCCCAGCCGGCAAAGTGGACTACCGATCCCGGCCTGCTTTTTCAACAACAAGAATTTTGGGAGATGTTACAGCATTGCTTGTCTGAGCTGCCACCCCGGTTGAACCAGGTATTCACCTTGCGTGAGCTCGATGAACTCAGTGCGGAGGAGGTTCGTAAGATTCTGCAGGTCTCCCCGACTAATGGGGGAGTCATGCTTCACCGAGCCCGCATGCGTTTGAGAGAATGCCTGGAAACAAACTGGTTTGAAAACAAGGATTGATGATCTCGTAAAAAGTCATTAATAAGACGGCACAGTAAAAAGCTCCAGATGCAAGGCGCGCAAATCTTTAGGAATGAGGCGTACTTTCAGGTACGCCGCAATGACTAAAGATGAAGCGCAATCCCGCCGGGGCGGGACAGATGGACTTTTTACGAAGCCGTCAAGGAGGTGAAAAAGAAGGAAGGGAGACTCACATGGACATCAAAAAGGCCTGCGTTCTGGGCGCAGGAATAATGGGATCAGGCATCGCGCAGGTGGTGGCAGCTGCAGGTTTT
>JAUWKY010000119.1 GCA_030613915.1 Syntrophobacterales bacterium | reverse complement strand
CAGATAAGGTTCATAGACATCTTCCAAAGTGTCCCTCTCCTCACCCACTACGGTTGACAGGGTATCGACTCCAACGGGACCACCGTCAAATTTTTCGATGAGGGTAAGGAGAATCTTACGGTCCATTTTGTCCAGTCCCTTTTCATCCACCCCGAGCATCTTCAGGGCGGCATCGGTTACTGGTCGGTTAATAACGCCGTCAGCTCGCACCTGGGCGTAGTCACGTACCCGGCGCAGGAGCCGGTTGGCCACCCTGGGCGTGCCGCGGGATCGCCGGGCGATTTCAAAGGCTCCACTCTCATCAATGGAGATGCCGAGGATCCTGGCGGCGCGGCTGACAATAAGAGCGAGATCTTCCGGGTTATAGAACTCCAGGCGCACTACCACCCCGAAGCGATCACGAAGAGGCGGAGTCAGGAGCCCGGCGCGGGTGGTGGCGCCCACCAGGGTAAACTGGGGCACGTCCAACCTTACGGTCCTGGCACTGGGCCCCTGGCCGATAATGAGATCCAACTGAAAGTCCTCCATGGCAGGGTAGAGGACTTCCTCCACCACATAATTCAACCGGTGAATCTCATCAATGAACAGGACATCGCGAGATTCCAGGTTGGTGAGGATGGCGGCGAGATCTCCGGCCCGTTCCAGCACCGGCCCCGAGGTCGTCCGGATGTTAACATTGAGTTCCTGGGAGATTATATGGGCAATAGTGGTTTTGCCCAGGCCAGGAAAGCCATGGACAAGAACGTGGTCAAGGGCCTCATGTCGGCCCCTTGCAGCTTCAATGAAGACTTTCAGGTTGTCTTTAATCCTCTCTTGACCGACAAATTCAGCAAGGCTGAGAGGGCGTAGGCTGGCGTCGAAGCCAACCTCTTCGTCCCTTTCTTCTCCATTGAATAGCCGTTCTTCCATTTGTTCGTCCGTGGTCAGTTGTCCGTCGTCCGTAGTGGCTTAATAAAGAGTAATTTATTAAAAGCCGCCAGATGAAGCAACATTGTCATACCGGACGAGGCAAAGCCGAGATCCGGTATCCAGGATTCTATCGCTTTTGCTGGATTCCGGACAGTCGCTTCGCGCCTTCCGGAATGACGGTATCCTAAACTCAGAACTCACTAATGATTATCACTATATCTGGCCTGTCGGTCCTGGTCGAATCTTAATTTAATATCCTGCGTACAATAATTGCAACGGACGACGGACAACTGACAACGGACGGTGCTCGCCTTAGCGAGCGCCCTCTTAGGCAAGTGAGCGTAGTGACTCCTTCAGCAACCTCTCAATGGTCATTTCTCCCTCCAGTCGCTGTCTAGCTCCATCTATAGCCCGCTGGGCCACTCCCTTTTTGTAGCCCAGATTGACGAGGGCTGAAACGGCATCATTAATCACCGCCTCAGCAGCTGCATTTTTGACTGACAAGACAGTATCCCGATCTGCTGCCAAAGCGGGCAGTTTGTCCCGCATTTCCAACATTATGCGCTCTGCGGTTTTACGCCCCACTCCCGGTATGGAAGTCAGCCTGGGGAGATCACCTTGCAGCAAAGACTCGGCCAGCTCAGCGGGACTGATTCCGGAGAGGATGTTTACCGCCAGGCGAGGCCCAATTCCGGCCACGCCCATAAGACGAATAAAAAGCGCTTTTTCCTCTTGAGCCTGAAAACCATAGAGCTGCAGGGCATCTTCGCGTACGTGGGTATGGATGTGCAAAGCCACTGTATTGCCAACATCGGGAAGTTCGTAGAAAGTGGTGAGAGGCACGTGGACTTGGTAGCCAATGCCATCCACGTCAATAATAAGGTGTTCAGGTGACTTGAAGTGGAGGCGCCCCTGGATGTGGGCAATCATCGTCGACTCCCGTGAGTGAGCTTTCCAATTCCCTGGCAACAGTGTAGATGGCAAATGGCGACAGCTAGAGCGTCCGCTGTGTTGGACTCAGGAAGTTCGCCAAGACAAAGAAGGGTCCGGACCATTTCCTGGACTTGTGTCTTATGGGCTCGGCCGTATCCCACCAGTGCCTTTTTTACTTCCGACGGAGAATATTCGCCAATAGGAAGATCAGCGTTTAACCCAGCCAAAATAGCCACGCCCCGGGCATGTCCCAATTTCAGTGCACTCTTGATGTTGCGTGATATAAAAATGTCTTCCACGGCCATAGCCCCAGGTTCGTAACAGGCTATGACCTTCTCCAATTCCACATATATTCTTTTCAACCGCTCGTGAAAAGGCATCCGGGCGGGAGAGGCAACCCGGCCGCTGGCCACATGACACAATCGGCGATTGACCTGTTCCACAATGCCATAACCGGTAACCGTGGAACCTGGATCTATGCCTATTATTCGCATGATGGCTTATCTAGTTGGTCAACTGTTATTGGTGATCTGCTTTTAGGCACAGGGCTAGATAATTTCAGATTTCGGATTTCAGATTTCGGATTTAGAAATTATCAGTCGTGACCTCCGTCCTCTGTCGTCTGACCTCTGACCTCTAATCCCCGTCTCGCCGTTTCTCCGTGTCTCCGCGTCGTTCCGCTGTGCTTAGTTCCCAGTGCCTAGTTTAAACTGCCTGCTGCTAGCTGCCTCCTGCCTGCTATTACTTAGGTGATTTGTTGGAAAATCTTGTCTGGGATGTCGAAATTGGCGTAAACCTTCTGCACATCTTCAGCATCCTCAATGGCCTCCATTAGCTTGAGCACCTGAACCGCCAAAGATTCATCATCAATTTTCACAGTATTTTTGGGCAACATGGTTATTTCTGCCATGGTGTATTGTAGTTCCTGGTCGTCGAAGGCTTGCTTCACTGATTCAAAGGCGGCAAGGTCAGCGTGGACTTCGAACTGATCCTCACTGGTAACCACATCATCGGCGCCCGCTTCCAAGGCCACCTCCAAAATTTTGTCCTCATCTACCAGCTCTTGTTCAAAAACGATTAGTCCTTTCTTGTCAAACATCCAGGCCACGCAGCCGGCCTCACCGAGGTTGCCTCCCTGTTTGCTGAAGATGTAACGAACATCGGCAGCGGCGCGATTCTTATTGTCGGTCATGACTTCGACCAATACGGCCACACCCCCCGGGGCATACCCCTCATAGATGCATTCCTCGTAGTTTACCCCGTCCAGTTCGCCGGTACCTCTTTTTATGGCGCGCTCAATGTTATCCTTGGGCATGTTTTCAGCCTTGGCAGAGGCGATGGCCTGTCGTAGCCGAGGATTAGCCGAGGGCTCGCCACCACCCATTCGGGCAGCTACCGTGAGCTCCTTTATCAATCTGGAAAAAATCTTGCCCCGTTTGGCGTCAACGGCACCTTTCTTGTGACGGATACTGTGCCATTTTGAATGTCCGGACATTTCCGTTCTCCCCGATTAAACTAAGATTGTCATTACCGAAATACCTTCATCAGGTCCTAAGCCTTCTTGTCCATGGCTACAAGAAAGATTTCCTTGCTCTGCTTGCGTGTGGCGCGAGGTTTGATGCCTTTGACTTTGCCGAATCTGCTCTTGAGTTCTTTGACCATTTCGTCGAAACCAGAGCCCTGGAAAATTTTTCCCAGGAAGTGACCACCAGGCACCAACAGGTCCTCGGCTAGAGCCAAAGCTTGCCGAAGGAGTATAGAAGAGCGGTTGCTGTCCACGGAACGAATTCCGGTAGTGGCTGGTGCCAGATCACTTAGCACCACATCGAACTCTTTGGAGAAGTGCTGAAGGTCGGCGGGCGAAAGCTCAAAAACATCAGCCTGGATAAACTTGACATGAGGTGGCAACTCAACAGAGATCTTGCGGGTATCTACCCCCACCACCAAACCGCGTTTTACTACAACCCGGGCACAGTATTGCAGCCATGATCCTGGATGACAGCCCAGGTCGAGGACCCGCTGACCTGGTTTCAATAACCGGACGCGTCGGTCAACCTCTTCCAGCTTGTAGACTGACCGGGCAATAAAACCTTCTTTTTTCGCCCGGTGGAAATAGTGATCTTGTGGCTGCCATTTTGTCATTGAGAAGGTGTTGTTTTAGCTGAAAGCTAACGGCTGAAGGCTTTCGTTTTTCTTGTAACACGAAGCAAAAGGTCTTGTAAAGGAGCAAGCCGTAGGTAGGAGACAGCAGGCAGCGGGCAGTAGGCAGCAGGCAGCATAAAGACAGAGGTCGGAGGTCAGAGATCAGAGGACATCAGGAAAGACGACAGAGGACAGAGGAAAGACGACGGTGGCCTTTCGGCCAGTTTGAGGTAGGAGGAGCGGTCAGGTCCGCCTAGCGGAGCTTCCCTTAAGGTTGGAGGCAAAAGAATTTTCCTTTCATGATTTGTTGCCTCAAACCTCCAACCTCAAACCTCCAACGTCAAAGCGTAATGGTTTATGCCAGAGAAACTTAGGGAGACTCCAGAGGTCGATTCGGGTATGCACGAACTCGTTCGTAATCGTTATCATCAATTTTTCTTCGAAAAACAGCGAAAAACTTTGTTTGGCTGTGTTATCTAGTATTTACGGGATAATTTTCCCATTTGAAGGGTATAGTCGGATAATTTAAAGTTTGCTTTTTGAAGGTGATGTGGATATCCTCCGCCATGTGTTAGCACTCATCTTAGGTGAGTGCTAACACTTTGGGAACTCATCACGCCTGGATCTGCGGTTTTACCAACAGCTGAAAAGGAGTCACAAGACATGAAGCTACAGCCATTGAACGATCGTATCATTGTCAAACGCACTGAAGAAGAGGAAGTCACCAAAGGAGGTATCATCATTCCCGATTCTGCCAAGGAAAAACCCATACAGGGAAAAATCTTGGCGGTGGGCACCGGCAAGGTTATGGAGGACGGCAGCAAGCTTCCCCTAGATGTCAAAAAGGGAGATACCGTACTGTTTAGTAGGTATGCAGGAGCAGAAGTGAAGATCGAGGGTGAAGACTTGTTGATTATGCGCGAAGATGACGTGCTGGCAGTGGTGGAGAAGTAGCTGCTTGCCGCGGAAATTTACCAAAATCAATTAACCACAAGGTCCCTAAAAACTCCGCCAACCTGAGGCAGAGACTGTCTCTCGACCTAATCATCCACTTCTGCGGAGAATGAAAAAAGGGATCCGGAAAAAGAAAGAAGGAGTCTAAGAAATGGCCAAAGAACTGAAGTTTCAATCAAAAGCGAGGGAAGCCCTGCTTTATGGCATAAATACCCTTACCGATGCGGTGAAGGTGACCCTCGGACCCAAAGGCCGCAATGTGCTTCTCGAGAAGACCTTTGGTTCCCCTACCATCACCAAAGACGGGGTGACTGTGGCTAAGGAAATAGAGCTTGAGGACAATTTCGAGAACATGGGCGCCCAGATGGTGAAAGAGGTGGCCAGTAAAACCTCGGATGTGGCCGGCGACGGCACCACTACAGCAACATTGCTGGCGCAAGCCATCTTTTTCCAGGGTTCTAAGCTGGTGGCAGCGGGCCACAATCCCATGGGTATCAAACGCGGCGTCGACAAGGCGGTTGTTGCTGTAGTGGCAGAGCTCGAGAAGATGAGCAAGCCCACCAAGGATCAGAAAGAAATCGCCCAGATTGGAACCATCAGCGCCAACAACGACGAAACCATAGGCAACATCATTGCCGAGGCCATGAACAAGGTTGGCAAAGAGGGTGTTATTACGGTGGAGGAAGCCAAGGCCATGGAGACCACCCTGGAGGTGGTTGAAGGCATGCAGTTTGACCGTGGCTACATCTCGCCCTACTTTGTCACCGACCCCGAACGCATGGAAGTAGTACTGGAGGATCCCTATTTTCTTATCCATGAGAAGAAAATAGGCAGCATGAAAGACTTGCTGCCCCTATTGGAGCAGACAGCCAAGATGGGCAGGCCACTGATGATTATTGCCGAGGACGTTGAGGGAGAGGCGCTGGCCACATTGGTGGTAAACAAGCTGCGTGGGACCTTGAAGGTGTGTGCGGTGAAGGCCCCTGGTTTTGGAGATCGGCGCAAGGCCATGATGGAAGATCTTGCCATTCTCACTGGAGGTCAGGTGGGTGCAGAGGACTTGGGCATTAAGCTTGAGAATGTGAGTGTCAATGATCTGGGTACGGCCAAAACACTGCGGGTTGACAAGGACAACACCACCGTCGTGGATGGAGGTGGTAGCCGGAAAGACCTGGAGGCCCGTGTAAAGCTGATCCGCGCCCAGATTGAAGAAACCACCTCTGATTGGGACCGCGAGAAGCTCCAAGAACGGCTGGCCAAGCTCATTGGCGGTGTGGCGGTGATCAATGTTGGGGCTGCTACGGAGACCGAGATGAAGGAGCGGAAGGCACGGGTGGAGGATGCTTTGAACGCCACCCGGGCGGCCGTGGAAGAGGGCATTGTGCCTGGCGGCGGTGTGGCCCTGCTCCGCTGTCTTTCGGCCCTGGAAAAAATGAAACTGGAGGGCGAGGAGCAGCTTGGAGTCAACGTCTTGAAGCGGGCCCTGGAGGAGCCGATACGGCAGATTGCCAATAATGCCGGACATGAGGGTTCGGTGGTGGTTGAGCGGGTCAAGAACGAGAAGGGAGCTAAAGGCTTCAATGCGGAGACCGAGAAGTATGAAGATCTGACCAAGGCAGGCGTTATCGATCCCACCAAAGTGGTGCGTTTTGCCCTGCAGAACGCTGCTAGTGTGGCTTCGCTACTCTTGACTACCGAGGCCACAGTCGCCGAAAAGCCCGAGGAGAAGGAACAGATGCCGGCGATGCCTGGAGGCGGCATGGGCGGCGACATGGGTGGCATGGGTGGTATGGGTGGCATGGGCGGCATGTATTAATCTGCCGATTTCGCTGCCCTAATAAGGATGATTCAAAAACCCACATCCGCGAGGATGTGGGTTTTTATTTAGTCATAGAAAATCTAGCCTGGATATTTCACGAATCGTCTGCTGCGACCGCGGATATGACTGTCCTCCCGGGCGTCCTCGGGTGTCGGCCCCTGCGACGTACCGTTCAGGTACGCCTCAGAACCAACCCCCTGCGGTTGCCCGGTGGCACATCCTTCTCCACGGTCTCGCGACGACAATTCATGAAACATCCAGGCTAGTCCTCAGGGTCAGGTCAAATTTCAACGGCTTTGCCGGTAAAGATGGCTAGTGGTCTTGGAGTACTGGAGTATTGGAGTGACTGAAAATCCCAAATAACAAATCACAAAGAGTAAGGTTTCAGTGTTCA
>JAUWKY010000120.1 GCA_030613915.1 Syntrophobacterales bacterium | reverse complement strand
AGCAAGGCTGTGGCTGAATTCGGGAAAAAAAATAATTTAGCAGGTGAGGTCATATACGATATTAGATTAGCCCTGGAAGAAGTTGTTTCGAACATCATAAAATATGGTTATGAAGATGATTATGACCACAAGATTGCCGTTCATATGAATTGGCAAAGTGAATCGGTAACCATGCAAATCAAAGACGACGGCAAGCCCTTCAATCCACTGGAAATCAAGAGTGCCAATCTAAAGAGGCAATTCGGTGAAAGAGAGCCGGGAGGTATGGGTATGCACATAGTTCGGAAACTGATGGATAAGATTTTATACAAAAGAGAAGAAGGTAATAATGTATTACAGTTGACAAAATACCTTGCAGATCATCCCATAGGTCAATAGATTTGGCGAAGGCAAGGCTTGTTTGTCTTGTGAAATAATGACGAACCAAAATTTCTAAAAGGAGGACAATATGGCGTTAAGGGTTATGTCAGATGAGAAGACTCCTGGAGTGTATGTTGTAAGTCCCGTCGGTTCACTTGATACGAATACCTACTCCACATTACAGCAAGAAGTCGAATCACTTCTGCAGGGATCTCCGCAGGTGATCATTTTCGATCTAAAAGAACTAAATTATATAAGTAGTTCCGGCGTGAGTGTAATACTCATGGCGAGAAAAGTGATGAAGAGTAAGGAAGGAGAGGTATTGCTTGTGAACATGCAACCGCAGATCGAGAAGGTTTTTGAAATTATCAAGGCTTTACCCGACCAGAGAATTTTTAAGGATATAGAAGAACTAGATAGTTATTTAGATAGGATGCAAAAGAAGGTTATCAAGGAAGGTTAGAGAATGGGTAGAGAACTATTGCTGCCCGAATTGGTAAAAGAGAAATCGAGCAGCGGATGATTGGTGACCCAATCCGCAGTAAGTATATTGATATTTCCTTTTGGAGATTTTGGTTATGCACGACTCGTTTCTGGAAGCCCTTGCCAGACCAGAGCCTGTGCCGGGAGGTGGTGCAGCAGCAGCCCATGGAGCCTGTGTGGGGTTGGCACTTCTCGAGAAAATTGTCCTGGTTGAACTGCGGCGCAATGATATTCCTTCTGAGTCTCGCTGGCAGAATTTGCTCGACGAGGTGAGGAAGTCATCTGCAACCCTGTTGCGGCTTCGTGATGAAGATGGCGAGGCCTATGTGCGTTTTGCCCAGGCAAAAACATTTGGAAAGAGTGCTGAAGAAATTCTCGACCCGCTGAAGCAAGCAATCGAATGTCCCATAAAGATTATGGAAGAAGCCTATAAAGGTTTGCGCCTTGTGGCCAGGGCGGCAAAACGCTGCAAGGGTCACCTCCTTTCAGACCTCCTGGTGGTCTGCGAACTTCTCCGAGCTGCGATCCATGGAACCCATCGCATTACTCAAGCGAATCTTGGCTTCATGCCCGATGGTTCTCTCCTCAATAGCTATGTGAACGAACTCAACAAGCTTCAGGGGGAAAGCCGGGATTTGGTGAAATCTGTGGAGGTCGGGATATTAGAGAGGGGTGGGTTCAGTAGGCAGTAATCATCGATGTGCTATATTAGCCTCCCGGCCTACCTCGATCACTTCATCTCACGTCGCACAGCGTCTTCGGGGGCCGTTTCGGATTGAGCCCGACCTTTGCCTGTGCGCACGCCAATGAACACCAGAAATTTACGGCGAATCTCACGCAGTGGCTTGCCGATGCGGCGGCCGAACCGGATAGTCCAGGGCCGATATCTCTCCAGATCGAGCTGTTCAGGGCTGAGCTGATCCGGCCGACAGTCTCTGTAGTGTTTGAGCACATGGTAGTCGTCCATGCCCTGCAAAAGGCGCAGTACTGCTCGCATCGGCCAACCATTGCCCGGCCACCAACCCGGCAGGTTGAGACTGATCTGGAAGTCTATCAGGTAAGGCTTGCCATCATCCCCGACGATGATATTCTGGCGTTTGCTGAGGTCAACGTAGGCAAGGTCGCGCGCGTGCATATCCTTGATTAGTTTCTGGAGGATCGAAAAAAAAGCATCATTGACAGGCTCGCGTCTCTCCAAGGGGTGGCCGGCCACGTAGTCGTGAGTAACAGCGTGTCGCTGGCTCACGCCATTTATCGTCAAGTTGCCGCTGTAGTCGGGGATGTTAGGTAAGTCGTCCAACCGTTGCAGCATACGGGTCTCACGTCGCGCCAGCCTCCTGCCCAACCACTTCATCGGCAGCCCAAAAACTGATTGCTGACGGTTGAACTTGGCGACGACCATACCTCGCGGACCTTGGTACAGCGCCGTTGCCGCCCACGAATCGTGCTTCAGAATGTCAACCCGCCGATAGGAATGGCCGTCGATCTCGACCTGCTCCGGGGGATCGGCTTTGCCCAAAGCGCGAAACACTTTTGGCCTCGGTTTGGCCGTCTGGGCAGACTCCCGGTTTTGCATGGAGAATACCTCCAACCCGTATCGGTCACGCCGTTCTTGATAGCTTACGGCAGCACCTTAATCACCACAATTGTGATGTCGTCTTCTTGCTCTGTGTCCCCACGAAAGTCGCTGACTGCCTCAAGCACAGCCTCTAGAATAGCCCCAGAGGACTTGTGATCGTTATTACGAATGATTTGGGAAAGACGGTCCTTGCCGAACATCTCCCCCTCTCCGTTGTGGGTCTCCCAGATACCGTCAGTACCCATGAGAATAATTGTCCCGTCGGTTTCGATGGTCTTTTCAACATGTTCGTAAAAATAGTCTTCCTCCACCCCTAGGACCATTCCTGGCCCCATGAGCTCTTCCACGGTATCCGTGGCGGGATCATAGAGGATGGCTGGATCGTGTCCGGCCCTGACCCAACTGATTAGGCGTGAGTCCTCTTCTATCATAAGAAAAAACAGGCTCATAAACCTGCCGCTATCCCTCACATCGGCGGCGAGAAGACTGTTCACTTGGGTGAGACTCTCGGCCAGATTTTCCGGTCTCGTTACCAGCCCCCTTATGAGCGCTCTCGCTGTGGCCATGAGCAAAGCAGCTCCAACTCCATGGCCCGTGACATCGCCCACCACAATGCCAAAGCGGGCGCAGTCTTCATCCTCACAGGGGAAAAAGTCAAAGTAGTCCCCACCAGTCTCGTCACAGTAGACGCTCTTGGCAGCAATATCAAAGCCGGGTAGGTTTGGTATCTCCTGTGGCAGGAGATTTTGTTGCACCTCCTTGGCCACTTCCAGAGATTTACGCATTTGTATTCTGTCTTCAAGCTGAGGAACCATTTCATTGAAGGCCTTAGCCAGCAGGTCGCGTTCATCGCCTGTGTTTATCTTGATTCGCGCAGAGAAATCGCCCTTTGCCAGACGCTTGACCGCCTCTACCATGACGAAGAAAGGCCTGATCATAGCGTGAGCGAACCACAGACCAGCCAAAATAAGCAAAAGAATCACTCCAATGGCGACAACCCCGGTAATGAGCCACTGTTTTTTAACCATTGAATGTAAGGACTCTCGTACCCGTTCAAACTGCTCCAAAATAATCCTTTTGGGTACGATGAGTATAAGATTCAAGTCATCGCCGGCGTGACCATAGGCCCAGACAGAATCCACGCCGAAATAAGGCATGTCGATGTAGCCGGCTTGTCTGGCTTTTATTTCCCCTTCCATCAATTCCATTATCTCCACATCTGAAGATGCTAGTCGTTCCACCCCCATCGCGCCGCTCCAGGCAGCGGCATTTTCCACATAGTCTTTTTGAGCCACTACCCAGAGGCCGTACTCACCAGTCTCTTCTTTTACCCCTGACCAGACGAGAAAGGAGCGCATGGCCGTTGACCACTGAGAAGATAATTCATGGACTTGTAAAACCTCTGAAAGAAGTACGTCAATGGCGGCTACTCCTGCAAATGAACCGTCAGAGTGACGGACGGGCATAGAGGCAGTCATGACGACCTGACGTGTGGAGGCATCTATGTAAGGGGTGCTCCAGGCCAACTCACCCTTTTCTTTGGCCAAGATATACCACGGACGAGTTTGTGGGTTGTATGTGGAAGGGTAGCCGCCGTGGCCGGGATAGGCTGCGTGAACGCCGCTCTCCAGGCTGACATACTGCCAATAAAGCATGTCGCCCAATTGGCTCTCAAACTTACTGTGCAAAGGAAGGAGCCTTCTCAAGCGACCAATGTCAGTTGCCACATACCGCCAGTCAGCGCCCGGTCGGACCAAAAAGACCTGATGACCGAAGCTCACAACCATTGGTTCGGTTCTCTCCTCAGCGGCACCTCTGATGTGCTTATGAGAAAATACAATATCTTTAGGAGCCTTGGCGGGGTTGTCGTAGTCTTCAGCAAAATAGACTTTAGCCGCACCCTTCGGCGGTTCGGACAAAAAGCGCTCTGCATCTCTGGCAATGATTCTAAGCGTGAGTTCCAGCACTTCTTTCTCACGGCCAAGTATCTTGGCATAGTCCGTTGCCGTTTGCTGAAGCTCTTTGCTGACGATTTCTGTCCGGTTCTTTTTTGCTAAACCAGATATGGTCTCACCCATTCCTAAAATTCCCCGCTGTCCTACGAAGGTAACAACGATAAGTGGCGCAAGACTAAAGGTCATGAAGAGGATAAGGAATTTCCAGCGAATGCTCATAGGCCATCTCCGATGGTGGCGCAAGGTACAGGGCGTAAGGCTCAAGAAATGAACCACGTTTTGAGTAGCCAGTAGTCAGGAGCTAGGAGGTCTTAGATCGATTTTAGCATCTACTGGATACTGGATTCTATAAATTCGCCTTGAGCCCTATGCCTTGTGCCTTATGCCTGTATTGACTTGCTACCAATGAAGCAGCGAGGCTGCCCAAGTGAAGCCAGCCCCAAAGGCAGTTAGGAGTACAAGATCGTTTTCCTTTAACTTCCCCTGTTTCATAGCCTCATGCATACAAATAGGGATGGTAGCAGCTGTGGTGTTACCGGTCCAGGCGATGGTGTTCACCACCTTTCCTTCAGGGATGCCCAACTGGGATGCCACCATTTGATTGATGCGCATGTTGGCCTGATGAGGCAGTAGAATAGCCACCTCATCCACTAATTTACCCGCTTCGGACAAGACCTGGTGGCTAACTTCAACCATGCGGGTGATCGCATGTTTGAATACCATCCGTCCATTCATCTGCGCGTAGTGCCTGCCTTGATCAAGGCTTTCATGAGAAATCCTTGGGTGGTGCGCACTGGCAGGATATTCAGTCCACAGTTCCTTTGCATACTTTCCCTCTGAGTGCAGAGCGTTGGCGAGTATGCCCGGGTGGCCATCCGGGGCCGGGCCCACCACTACAGCTCCTGCGCCGTCACCGAACAATACAGAAAGGTCACGGCCGCTGAAGGTAAAATCTAGAGCCGTGGAGTGAATCTCCGAGCCGACGATGAGGATACGTTCATACTGGCCACTTTTTATCAAACTATCAGCCATGGCAAGGCTGTATATAAAACCAGAGCATTGATTGCGGACATCCAAGGCACCGATAGTTCTGTCGCCGAAGAGCCTTTCTTGCAGAAAGCAGCCATTGCCAGGGAAGAAATAGTCCGGGCTTAAGGTGGCATATATGACGAAGTCGATATCATCAGGGCTGAGCCCGGCATTGTCGATAGCTTCTTTTGAGGCGTGTACTGCGAGGTCAGTGCCGGATTCCCCCTCTGAAACAAAGCGCCTGGTCAGGATTCCTGTCCGTTGTCTGATCCATTCGTCAGAGGTTTGCAGTTCTTCGATGGCTTCGAGGTCTTGGTTGGTGACTTCTCGCTCCGGCAAATACATGCCCACACCTAGAATTCTTGTACGTCTCATAACTTCCCCTTTTTAATTTCCTATACGCCTATTAACTTAGCTCCGCAAAAATCCCTTCTTCCCTTGGAAACCATGTCACAATTCGCCGAACCCGTCATTCCGGACGAGTCCGCCTATGCGGACGAGGTCCGGAATCCATTGAAAGTGACGAATTGCTCCTACAGAAGCCCTAATATGAACTCGCTCATTTCCTTGACAACCCTGTCTGTAGCCTCTTTATGAGGTACATGAGCACAGTCAGGAATAAGGAGAGGCTTGGCGGGGCCGGCTACTCGACCTGCTATGGACTCCACCTGAGCCTCAGTACCGTACTGATCGTCTTCGCCTTGTAACGCCAGAACCGGGCAAGTGACTCTTGGTAGGCAATCCTCAATATTCCAATGTTTGAATTCGGGGGACTGCCAGGTCTCACACCATGCCCTGAAAATCGTCTCTGTGTTACTATCGTGATAACGTGCCAGCTTTTCTTTGAGGTCTGTGGTCTGGTAAGCTTTCACGGCCTCTCTAATACCTTCCAGGGTTATCTCTTCCACAAAAACGTGTGCAGCTTCGGTAATGAGCCCTCGGACCGATCCAGGATATTCTGCTGCAAAAATCAGGGCAATAGAGCCGCCATCGCTGTGGCCAATGAGGATGGCATCCTCTACGCCAGAGTTCTTAAGAACCTCGGGTAGGCTGTCTAAAGCCTCATCGTGAACATATCGGAGTGTTCTTTGGACATCGATGGGATCAGATTTGCCATGTCCCCAGCGGTCATATACCAAACCGTTACAGCCAGTTTTCTCTAACAGGACTTCTGGAAAGGCGTGCCACATTTCGATAGAACCCAAGCCCTCGTGAAGAAAAACGAGAGTGGGACGGGAGTCCTGACCATCGTTACCCGGGTGCGTGAGCCTCCTCACTCGGAGCTTGTGGCCAGCCGCCCGAACGAAGAAATCTTCCGTCGATATTCGGTTAGTACTTTTCATGGTACTGAGGAGATTCCATCAGCAAATGTGTCTCAGCACAGCGCAGAGCGTCGTTCGTTAATATTTTAGGCATTTTAGTACACTTTAGTTCATTTTAGACATTTTCGTTTGAGTAACTCGCTCTAACAGCCTTCGATAGTAAACGTAATTTTCAAATGGCACATCGGCCCGGATTCGCCCGTCTGCCAGGGGCACATAGCCACCGTCGGCAACTAGTGGCGGAACCTTCTCCTCGATTTCGCGTCTGATTGTGGCTTTATCTCGTCGCAATGCATCCAGATCGCTCCCCCCAATAAGGCGCAGTTCACGGCCGAACTCGTGACGAATATTG
>JAUWKY010000270.1 GCA_030613915.1 Syntrophobacterales bacterium | reverse complement strand
GCTGAAGAAGTTTTTAATACAGTATTTACAGCACTCTACGAGAAGATCGCTTCCCCTGCCGTGACCGCTACTCTCAACAAAGAGCTAAAAACACTCGTTTCGCGAGTCCCTATAGAAGACGAGGCAACCAAAAAAACAGATGAAAACACAGTCAATGAAACGGTCAAAGGGTTGTTCGGTAATCGTAAATAGAATCAATGGCTGGAGCACAGTAAACAGAGCAGAGGAATGTAGGGTGGGCATTGCCCACCTTCATGCTAACCCGGATATTTCATGAATTGCTGTCGCGAGACCACGAAGATGGGTGTGCCACCTGGCAACCGCAGGGTATTGGTTCCGAGGCGTACCTGAAGGTACGTCGCAGGGGCCGACACCAGAGGACGCCAGGAAGGACGGCCATATCCGTGGTCGCAGCAAGTGATTGATGAAATATCCGGGTTAAAGCCAAGTGGCAAAGCGGAGGGCTAAACCGTCAGGGCCAGCAATGATAAAGTCTCGCAAGCCGTAATACCGATCCTCGATCGGGCTTAATATTTTCGCTCCCATCTTATTGGCAAGAGTCCAGTATGCGTCCACATCGGGCACCATGACTCGCATATTGCCGATCGGCTTGGCTGGAGGCGGCGGAGTACCCGGCACTGCTGATAAGAATAACCGGGCGTCTTCCCACTTCAGTTCCATGAACGTTCCCTCGTCTCGTACCACCTCGAATCCGTAGCTTTGGTAAAACTCACTGGACTCTTTTACGTTACGAACGTAAAGAGCAACGACAAGTTGCTCGCCCGGATTCACGTAACTCTTCATGAAGATAATCTCAGATTGTATTCTTCAATCTAAAATCTAAAATACGGCGATCACTTCTTCTTGAGTTTCCGCAGTTCCAGGGCGCAGACTGCGGGATCAGGTTTCTTGTTGATATCCGTCACCGAAATGAATCGTAAGAACCCTTCTTTATCGACAATAAAAAGAGCCCGCTCAGTAACGCCATCGGAACGCAGCACACCGTATGTCTTTGCCACAGCACCATGTGGCCAGAAATCTGATAGCACATGGAACCACACTTTTCCAATCTGGTTTGTCCAGGCATGGAGTGTGGGGATGTTGTCCACCGTGATGCCTAGCAGTACTGCGTCGGTTTCGGAAAAGACATCTTTTACGATATTGTAGCCCGGCCATTGCTCAGAGCATATAGGGGTCCAGGCTGCAGGAACAAATGAGATTACGACATTCTTTTTTCCATGGAATTGGTGAAGAGCAATCTTCTCACCAGAAACCGACTGGAGAACGAAATCGGGAGCTATTTCGCCAACCTCTACCTTCAAAACGCTGTCTATGGGCTTTCGTTTCCCCGGGTCGTAGATGTTTTCCTTGGCCACTTCTGATAGTCCCAGACCAGGAGTACACACATAGACTGCAAGCACCAGCAAAACCACGCTTATTTTTTTATACCTTTTCACGACCAACACCTCCTCAGGTCAATGCAGAAAGATCCAGAAGCAAATCCAGCAAATGACTGTGTAGCCAACTCACATTGCTGTAATGAATAAAGTACCTAAATTTAGGAATTCTGGAATTTAGGGATTATAAAAGAACAATTGCCTGCTTTAATAATTCCTCAATCCCACATCCGCAATCTACAATCTACCCTATGCCCCATGCTCTATGCCCTATGCCCTACACCTCCGGCTCAAAGTGACAAACTGCCGAAGACTCCAGGCACAAAACTTGGCACAGCTCATCAATCACCTTTTGTTCCGGCTCATTGAAATCGCCGTCTGCTTTGGCAATCAGGATGCTGGCACGAACGAGAAGTGAGGCTTTCTCCTCATCGCCGGAAAACTTGGCAACAGCTTTTAGCACCTGTTTTTTTGCGGTCCCAAAATCCTTTTTGATTGCCTTGCCCCAGTCTCGGAACAGATTGACCGCCTGGTGTACATCGAACAACTTGAGTTCGTTGACGTTTTCCAAAATAAAGTCCAGTGCCAGCCGTTCCGAGAGCCCGATCTCTTCGTCCGCATGAGCTAAAAGAGCAGTAGCGGCCATCATAGCTTCAAGGAAAGGTTTATTGCGATGCCGTTCCAGTTTCTCTGCCAATGATTCCCTGGCGGCACGAAAGATGTTAGCCATAATCTTCCCCTTGTCTGTTAGCCTGGATGCGGTGTATTCGGAGATCTACGGGGCCGAGCGTCTTCCACGGAAAGTTATTATAACCTACTAGCCCGGATATTTCATGAATTGCTGTCGCGAGACCGCGAAGATGGGCGTGCCACCTGGCACCCGCAGGGTGTGGGTCCCGAGGCGTACCTGAACGGTACGTCGCAGGGGCCGACACCCGAGGACGCCTGGAAGGACGGCCATATCCGTGGTCGCAGCAAGTGATTCATGAAATATCCGGGCTAGCCCTTTCTCACAACTATTGTTTTCGCAAAAAAACTTTCGAACAATATTATTTATGATTGCAGATTGAGGCTGCATGCATTCCTTACCACGAGGTTCTGAGCTCTTAAATTAAATCTAAAATCTGCATTCTTAAACCGGGAACCCGCCCGAAGGGTGGGAGTCCGCAGGACAAATCTAAAATTGCCGTCCCTATGTCTTGCGAACAGTTGTTTAAGAATTCATCGCATCATCGAAATCCATGTAAATCTCTATATCGCCCCCTTCCCTCGATGTTTTCAGGTTGGGATATCTCTTTCTGAAAACGCGGATCATTGCCGCATTTTCCCGCAAAACGTAGGCGGAAAAAGCTTTGTACTGGTTTTCCCTGGCGATCTTCTCAAGAACTCCTAGAAGGTAGGAGGCTATTCCCATACCTTGATGATCCTCGCGCACGATGAAGGCCACCTCGGCCGTGGTCTTGTCTACCATCCCATATGAACCCGTGGCAACCACATCCAAGTTTCCTCTGTTGCGCACCAGACCGATCACGGTCATGTTTTTTCTGTAGTCCAGTGTAGCCAGATGCTTCTGCAGATCTTCGTGGGTAAATATCTTCCTATTATGAAAAAACCTGTAATAGATGGTCTGTTTCGTGAGAGAATAGAAAAAATTCCTCGAGGCCAGCTCATCCGATGCAAGAAGGGGGCGAAACTCGATGGCTTGACCATTCTTCATTACCATCGTGCTTTTGTAGCCGTCCAGAAAAAGAAGGTCTTCGGGTTGTGGAGGCAGTTGGGTGGGGAATATGTAGCGGCGCTCCTTTGCCGCCTCCATAATGTCTTCACGAAATTTGGGATGAGCTATCTGGGCCAGTTCCACCACTCTCTGATATATGCTTTTGCCTTGAAGTTCCGCGATACCGTACTCTGTTACCACGAAATTCACATCACCCCTGGTGGTGGTCACTCCCGCCCCTTCTGACAAGTGGGGTACAATGCGAGATGTTTTCCCGTCTTGAGCTGTAGATGGTAGCACTATGATGGAGAAGCCCCCTTTGGACATGGTGCTGCCGCGGAGGAAGTCCACCTGATCTCCGAGGCCACTGTAGAATAGGTACCCCATGGAATCGGAGCACACCTGGCCTGTCAGGTCCACCTCCAAGGCTGAACTAATGGAAACCAGGTTATCGTTTTGGGCGATAACTGTCGGATCGTTTACAAATTCAGAGGATCGGAAATAGAACATGGGATTGTCATTCACGTAGTTATAGATTTTTTCCGATCCCATGCAAAGAGAGGCAACCACACGCCCAGGAAGAAATGTCTTCCTCTTGTTGGTTATTACTTTCTTTTCAAAAAGAGGCAGAAAGCCATCGCTGATCAGATGAGTATGTACTC
>JAUWKY010000236.1 GCA_030613915.1 Syntrophobacterales bacterium | reverse complement strand
CCCTGCCGGCACCGGCAAATGGATACGTACCAACACAATAGGGAATATCGCGCGCCTTTACCTGTTCTTCAGTAAGCCCAACACTTGCCACCTCTGGCCAGGTGTAGATTATCGATGGAATAGCATCATAGTTGACCTCACCAGGCAGACCGGCCATGTTTTCAACCGCAGCGATTCCCTCAGTAGAGGCCGTGTGGGCCAAGGCCGGGCCAGGTATGAGATCGCCAATGGCATAAATGGACTGGACATTGGTCTTGTACTGTTCATCCACTAATACATGGCCGGTGCGGGGATCCAATTCCACCCCTATCTCTTCCAGACTGAGGCCGCGAGTAAGAGGACGGCGACCCACTGCAACCAATAAACGGTCGCAGTTCATGGTCTCTTTCTTGCCATTACTTTCCAGCTTCACCTGGACCTTTTTGCCAGCCACTTTTGCCCCTGAAACCTTTGTCTGTAAACGAAAGGTCAGACCTTGTTTGGCAAGGATGCGCTCCAGACCGCGGGCAACCTGCCCATCCAGGGTGATGGCTATTTGCGGCAGCATCTCGATCACCGTCACCTTGGAGCCCAAACGCAGCCACACGGACCCTAACTCCAGCCCGATGTAGCCGGCGCCCACAATAGCAAGGTGTTTGGGGACAGAGTCGAGGGTAAGGGCTTCGGTGGAACTGACAATGCGATCACCGTCAAATTCCAGCCCGGGCACTGAGATGGGATCGCTACCAGTGGCCAGCAGGATGGACTTTGCCTGGATGGTTTGGCGATCACTTTTGCGGCGGGAGCCGGGTTTTTTAAAGACCTCCACCTGATCCTCACTGGCCAAGCGAGCGGTACCGTGGATAATGTCAACCTTGTTACCCTCCAAAAGTTTGCGCACATTATCGGTCAGTTCCTCAACAACCTGCTCTTTTCTCGCCATCATGGCGGCCAAATCAAGGCTCACCCTGCCGATCTTGATCCCATGGGTTGCAAAGTGATCTTTGGCAAGGTGGAAATACTCACTAGAGTCAAGGAGCGCTTTGCTTGGAATGCAGCCCACATTCAGACACACCCCACCCAGGCGGGGCTCCTTCTCGATGCAGGCCACCTTCATGTCAAGCTGGGCGGCGCGCACTGCCGCCACGTATCCACCAGGGCCCGAGCCAATGATAACCAAGTCGTAATTCTTTTTCTTTGCCATTTTCAAATCCTGTGTTAGAGATTCAAGTCTCTCGCCCGCTCTCCCACTCCGCGGGCTCGCTAGAGTCCTCAGAGGGCTCAGAGAAAAAAATTCTTAGATCCAGTCGGATAGCTTAAAGCCTCCCACGCGTGGGAGGGTCCCGATGGCTAGCATCGGGACCGATGTGAGGGCACCTTTGGCGGAGGGAACAAGCGAGCTTATTACCTCCGCCAAGGGGGCCCTCCACATTTACTTTAAAGCGATCCTCCAAACAGTCTGTGTCGATCACCACAAATATTGGTTTTGGAGCTCTCTGAGTTCTCTGTGAGCTCTGTGAGAGATTAAATATCCGGGCTAAACTTCCATCATGATCCGTTCCGGGTCTTCAATGAATTCTTTGATGCGCACCAAAAAAGTCACTGCCTGGCGCCCGTCCACAATACGGTGATCGTAAGTTAAGGCCACGTACATCATGGGCCGCACCACAACTTTTCCATCCAACACCATGGGGCGATCTTCTATCTTATGCATGCCCAAGATGCCACTCTGAGGCATATTCAGAATAGGAGTGCTCAGAAGAGAACCAAAAACACCGCCATTGGTGATGGTAAAAGTGCCGCCTTCGAGATCGGCAAGTTCGAGTTTGTTTTCCTGGATCTTGTTGACGTAATCGATAATGTCCTGTTCTAGTTGGGCGAAGCTGAGTTTGTCTGCATGGCGTATCACCGGCACCACCAGACCACGCTCACCACCAATGGCCACACCTATGTGATAGTAGTTGTGATAGACGATATCTTTCCCCTCTATGGAACCGTTTAATTCTGGAAATTCCATCAACGCTTCCACACAGGCTTTAATGAAGAAGGACATGAAACCCAGTCTGACCCCGTATTTCTTCTGGAACGCATCCTGGTAATGAGCGCGAATTTCTTTGACCCTGGCCATGTCGATTTCGTTGAAGGTTGTGAGCATGGCCGTGTTCTGTTTAGCTTCCAGCAGGCGGGTGGCGATTCGCTGCCTGATCTGGCTCATGGGCTTCCGCGTTATTTGCTCATCTGGGCGGGGAGTAACCTCATGGGGCTGAGTCGGCTGCGTGACCGCAACTGCAGGGGGTGCTGCGGGCACGGCATGCTCCAGATAAAGAATCACGTCACCTTTGGTTATTCTGCCTCCTGGTCCAGTGCCGGCGATTTTGGAAACATCAAGGTTCTTTTCAGCCACAAGTCTCCGGACTGATGGGGCCAAGACCGACTTGACTGCCAGCGGAATCTTTACAACTGGCTCAATAGTTGGTGGTTCAGGAGGTGGAGGTGGAACGGCTGGGGCAATTTCCGTCACTTCCTCAGGAACGGGTTCTTCGACCACTTCAGGAGCTGCCGCTGTATCTATAGTGCCGACAACCGTTCCGATCGCCACCGTTTCACCCTCAGATACACGTATATTTAAGACTCCATCAGCTTCTGCCTCGATCTCGAGGGTGACCTTGTCGGTTGCCAGGACGAAAAGTGGTTCACTCTTACCCACCAGGGCGCCGTCCTTTTTGTACCACTGAGCCAGGGTCGCTTCCGTCACCGATTCTCCCACGCTAGGGACCTTGATGTCTAACAACATGGTTTCTCCTGGGTGTGTTTGTGCTTAATGATGGCTTTTTGGCGGGTACGGTGACCCGCCCTACGTCTCTGTTGTTAATCGAGCAAGTTCGTAGGGCCGGTCACTGTACCGGCCTTAATGCCTAAAATGCTACTGGTAAGCAGTAAGCGGTGAGCGGTGAGCAGTAATCAGTTCCGAGCTCACAGCTCAAGGTTTTACGTATAGCGTATAACTGATAACGAATAACTTCACTGCCTACTGCCTACTGCTTCTTACCCACTGCCTCCTCAAGAACGGCCGCTTGCTCGCTTTTGTAGATGTTGTGAAAGCCAGTAGCCGGGCTCGCTGCCGCTTCTCTGCCTATATACTTGATGTGCTTTTGGACCAGAGAGGCAATACGTGAGCGGACAAAATTCCAACCGCCCATGTTTTCCGGTTCCTCTTGCACCCAACACCACTCATTGGCCCGATTGTACTGAGCGATAACTTTTTCAAGTTGCTGTTCCGGAAAGGGGTAAAATTGCTCTAGTCGTATGATACCAATATCGGTTGCTTTCAGATCCTGACGTCTCTGAAAAAGTTCGTAGTAAATCTTGCCACTACAAAAGAGGATGCGGCGGGAAGTTTTCTTGTTGCCTTCATCATCAAGAACTTCTAGGAAGGAACCTGAGGTCATATCCGAGAGGCGAGAGACTGCAAGGGGATGGCGCAGCAGGCTCTTGGGCGTCATAACCACAAGGGGCTTGCGAAAATCACGCTTTACCTGACGTCGCAGCAGGTGGAAATACTGGGCTGGAGTGGTGGGATTACAAACCTGGATGTTTTCCTCGGCACACAGCTGAAGAAAACGCTCCAATTTGGCGCTTGAGTGCTCCGGCCCCATGCCTTCAAAACCGTGGGGGAGCAGCAGGACGAGACTGCTCAACCGTTGCCATTTGGATTGACCACTGGATATGTACAGATCGATTACTCCCTGGGCGTTATTGACGAAGTCACCGAACTGAGCCTCCCAGATAGTCAGCCCTTCAGATTGGGCGAGGGAATACCCATACTCGAAGCCGACGACACCAGCTTCGGAAAGTAAACTGTCATAAGCAGAGAACGGTGCCTGCCCTTTGCCTAGAGAATTAAGAGGTACGAATGTATCACCTGTTTTCGTATCTACCAGAGAGCTGTGTCTCTGGCTGAAGGTGCCTCTGCGACTGTCCTGGCCACTCAAGCGAACGGGAATGGCTTCCGTTACCAGAGAAGCAAAAGCAAGAACTTCTCCGTTAGACCAATCGATTCCCGCGCCGTTCTCCACTGCTTCCAGCCGTTTTTTCAGAAGGGTTGCCAGTTTCGGGTGAAGCGAGAAATTTTTCGGTACCTTATTCAACTTGCGGGCAAGTGAGCGAAGTTCCTTTGCTGGTACTCCCGTTTTCAGTGCTTTATGGGAATACTCACCATGTATGTCATCCCAGTTTTCATAATAGTCAGCCTTGGGAAGGACGCACTGTTTTTCTCGCATGGTGGTAAAAGACGCCTCCAGACATTCATTAATTCCAGAGGCAATGTCTTTGATCTCATCCTCGCTAACAATGTTTTCAGCAAGCAGTTGTGCGCCATAGATTTTATATAAAGGTGGTCGTTCTCTGATGCGCTCGTACATCTGCGGTTTAGTAAAATAGGGCTCATCCCCCTCATTGTGCCCATAGCGCCGGTAGCAAACCAGAT
>JAUWKY010000058.1 GCA_030613915.1 Syntrophobacterales bacterium | reverse complement strand
AACAAAACTACGATACCGACAATACGGCCCCCCATTGCCACGCGCGGCCAGCCAAAACGGTATGGCCCGAACCCTTCGTGGGTAACATGAAAAATCACGGCCCCGATCACCGGTCCCCACAGGGTTCCCTTACCGCCGAGAATTGCCATCAAGATCATCCAAACGCCGAAAGTTGCGCCGGCAAAAGCCACTTCCGTAGGATCGATGAATCCGATAAGATGGCCGGCAGCGCCTCCTGCAAGCCCAAGGAAGAGGGCGGAAATGCACCAGGCCACAATTTTATACCGGGTGGTGTGGATGCCCATGGCTTCGGCCTTGTCCTCATCGTCTCGGATGGCATTAATGGCCAGGCCGAAGCGACCCGCATAAAGCCATTTCGAGGTCAGGAACACAATCACGGTCAGTATGAAAAAAATGTAATAGAAGAAGGCCCCGCGTTCACCCAAACTTTCGGGAAACACCGGCGTTACCATCCCCGATCCGGCACCGATGTAGTCCCAGCCGCTGGCGAGTTCGCCGGCGGCGACCCCGAGACCAAGGGTGCAAATGCCAAAATATTGACCGCGCATCCCCATCGCCAGGATACAGAGGCCAAGGGCCGCTGCAACGATCACGACAACGATGGCGCTTGCACCCAGGCCCAGAAAAAGTCCGGTTAAATATTCACCGGGTTTGAGCATATCCACTGCGCCCGCCACATGAACGTATTCTTCGATGTCAAAGTGTAGATTCCGTTGAACCACCGCGGTCACGTACATACCGACGCCGAAAAACACGATATTGCCAAAGGAGGTGTATCCCATCTGCCCGCCGACCAGGTCCCAGGTAATGGCAAACAGCACCATCATCCACAAGAACGCCAACTGGGTCTGGTAGGCGGGGAACACCCAGGGTGCGGCCAGGGAAACGATGAGGATGCCGCCGTAAAGAGCGAGATTTCGTGCGGCGGTGTTCATTCGAGATACCTTCGTTTAAGTCTGAGGGTAAAGTTACGCCAGACCAGGATGACGACCAGCAATGAAAAGACAAAGGCGGCCTGAAACTCGGCGCCCAGAATAAAACCGGCAAAATTCTCGGCAACACCGAGCCCCAGACCTGCTAGCACTACTCCGGCCACATTTCCGATGCCGGCAACGATGACGATCATGAATGAACGGCACGTATAGGCAAGCCCCATAAACGGTTGAATCACCCAGGTCATAAGCACCAACGCCCCGCAGGCGCCGCAGATGGCTGCGTTCAATGCAAAGGTCGTACAATATACCTTGTCCGTATCGATACCCATAATGCGAGCCGCACGGGGGGTCTGGGCGGTAGCACGGATGGCCTGCCCAAGCCGGGTCTTTTTCATGAACACCGCGAGGCAGGCCCCCAGTACCAGGGCGGTGGCAAAGCTGACGCCTTTGATTTGCAGCACTGTCACGTTGCCGTCAAACAGAAACCAGGTGTCGAGGCCGGAGTCGAGGGTCTGAACGTCGGCGCTGAACACCTGGTTCATGAGCTGCTGCATGAGTATGCTGATGCCGAAGGTGGCTAGAATCGAGATGAAGAGGTCCTCTTCCACGATTCTGAAGATGACAAGACGGTGCAGCAACCAGCCGACAATGTACAGCGACACCGTTGCCAGCGGCACGCTGAAGAACGGGTGGACTCCTGCTTTGCTGAAGGTAAAGGCCATATACCCCCCCAAGATGACAAACTCCCCCTGGGCGAAGTTTATGATCTTCATAACACCCCACACCAGCGCCATGCCATAGGCTGCCAGCGCAAAGATGGCGCCGATGAGAAGGCCATCAATGAGCAGCTGCAACGCAAATATCGGTGCAGCGAATAATATTAGAAGATTATCCATACCGAATAATAACGCCCGCCCTAGGATTATCACCAGGGCGGGCGGTTGCTTTATGGGTTTAGCGGTCTCGCCATTTGGGTCTCGGAAAGATAACATTGCCCGCGGCAAATTTGCTGGGAGCCACGGGTACGTATTTGCCCTTCTGAATCTGGCGCAGCACCATGGGCTTGGCGATGTTCTTGCCGGTGTCGTCGAAGTCAACCCAGCCGTAGAAGGTCTCAAGCTTGGTTGCCGCTATGGCATCACGCACCTTCTCGGTGTCGAATGTGCCGGCTCGTTGCAGGGCATCCACATAAACCAGCACGGATGCGGTCGACTCAGCGGCTTGGTAAGGCGGTACGTAGCCGTATTCTTTCTCGAATCTCTTGGCATAGTCTCCGGCAAAGCCGAACCAGTCATCCCTGTAAGTCATTGTCGGTGCCCACTGGGTCGCACACAGGGTGTAGTTGGCATTCCCACCAAATTTACCGATCACGTCCGCGGCCTCGCAATGGGTAATGGCCAGCATCGGTACGTCCACCTTCATCTGGGCCGTCTGTCGCACAGCAAGCGCCGCACCCTTGGAGTGGCCTGATACGATGAGGGCATCGGGCCTCAAGGCCTTGACCTTGGTCAGGGTGGCGGTCATGTCGGTCAGCTCTTTGGGCAATTTGTCGTCGATGACGATTTTCATGCCCCACCTCTTAGCATCATCAATAACACCGGCGCGGATGTCCATGGAGAATGGGTCGTTTTCGACCGCAATGGCCACTTTAGCAGTGCTTGGATCTCTGCCATCCTTCTTGAACTCTTCTGCTAGCACGTTGATGGATTCTGCCAAGTACTGTTCTGAAGTTGAAAGTACGGCGAACAGGTACCGGTAGCCTTTGTTAAAAAGGGCGCGGGAAGCACCGTTGCCCTCGATCATCGGGATCTTGTGCTTTTCGGTTATCGGTGCCATGCCTTTGGTCGGACCGGAACCGTATGGGCCCAGGATGAATTTGATCTTATCCTGTTTGATCAGCCGCTCGGCCAACTGGCCGGAGCGGGCCGGTGTTGATTCGTCGTCGTAGTACTTGATTTTGATTTTATAAGTCTTGTTGCCCACCTTGACGCCGCCCATCTCGTTGAGGCGCTTTGCGGCAAGATCATAACCGTTCTTGGTGTGCTTGCCGTTGGTTGAGTATTTCCCGGTGAAAGAAACCGCTGCGCCAAAAACAATGGTGTCGCCTTCAACCTTGGCGACGGCCGGGCTGGCAAGAACGAAACCAACGGCAGCGATAGCCACTAATAGCCCAATTAAAACTCTTAATTTTCTCGACATAATTCTGCCCTCCTTGAGTACAAATGTTCTGGGTTAATGAGAAACTCCAAAATGCCGCACAACATCCTAACACCAAACTGCTGAGTTTTGATGGGTGTCATTCGTCGGAGCGTTGGGGAACCAGACATATTCTTCTGACCAAAAACGTCTAACTTATTGCGATGAAAGGATAGAATATACAATTATTTGCGGAGGTAACAGACGAAAAAATGATTGATTGCCTGCAATCGCTCACTTTATGAATAAGTTAGTACCACATTGTGGCAATTAATCAAATAGTAAGCTCAACACGTCCAGCTGAGAATGAGAGGGAACCTGATAACTGCTGAAAACTCGCTCCAGATGAGGGAGAATAAATATAGGATGAAAGGTCCTTGTGTGTCAAGCAGGCGTAGTCGTGGGAGATCGACACACTCAACAGGAGGGGCAGCAGGACGGTGTCACCGATTGCAGTTGAAAAACCAAAGAGGATGTTTGTTGCGCATGTCCGTTGAAGGTGGGTCGCATTGCAGCGCATGGTTATATTGCAGGTCTTTCCATCTCGAAGCAATCCCTGATTGTGGTGTACATGTTGCCCCCCAGGCGTCCAATAGCGTCCAAGGACTTACTGTCCACTTCACCATTTCTAACAATGTCTGGATGAATATGAATGTTACAAACTCGGCCCAAGACCAGATTCCCGGCCCTAGGCTCTGAGCCGAAAGGAATGATCTGTTGCAGTTTGCACTCAAAATTAACCAGTGAGTCTGCAACACACGGAGGCTTAACAAGTGTCGATTGCTTCGCGGTAGCTCCAGCTACATCAAACTCATTGACGTCGGACGGATATGGTCCACTTGTACGATTCATTGTCTGGGCCAAAGCGTAGCTCACAATGTTCACTACGAATTCAGAAGTCTGTCTGATGTTTACCAGAGTGTCTTTTTCTATTGAATTTTCTTGCAGAAGTGGAGAAAAGCACAGAATCGGCGGGTTAACACTTGCAACCGTAAAGAACGAAAACGGAGCAAGGTTTATGTTACCCGAAGGATCAACGGTTGAGACCCAAGCAATTGGCCGAGGTAATACTGTGCCAATAAGAATCTTATATATATCCTGGCTTGATCTGCTTTCGGGACTTATTTCCATCTTTTGATATCCTCCTGAGATATAACGGCCGAGCTCAGCGGCGCGGCTAATGCGTGGCTGAAGGCTGACCGTGCGCGCTCAATAGCGAGTGTTGGCTCCTATCCCACCTTCCAGATTGCCCGCTTTCTGCTGCTGACTCGGTTCGCTTCCCCCGGGCGACCGGATGGACGCTATGACTCCTTTCGCTTCAACCAGAAATCAAAGGACCGTCCAGGAATAAATATGTCGAGACCGATCGAGGGGACATCGAGCAGGTTCGTCACGACATGCGGTTCATTCCCCGGGATATAGGCAGCATCGCCCTCTCCAAGCACCTGCTCTCCGCTCCCATCAGTAACGATTGCGAGTTTGCCCTTGAGAACGACCAGCACCTGCGCGTTCGGATGATCGTGCAGCGGCGAAGCATGATGTGGCGGCTTGATGAAGTGCTCGATGGAAATGTCTTCTTCATTGCAGAGACTTACACGTTTCCAGTCCTTTTCAGGCTCGTAACTCTCTGCGCTGCTGAAACGGACAACCTTCATGGATCACCCTCCTGTCGTCTTTAGCCCGAATGTTTCGTGATTCGGCTGCTCCGACCCTGTATATGACCGTCCTTCCGGGCGTCCTCGGGACTCAAACCCTGCGACGTACTGTTCAAGTACGCCTCGGATTCGAGTCCCTGCGGTTGCCCAGTGGCACGCTCATCTTCACGGTCTCGCGACACAGAATCACGAAACATTCGGGCTTGTGCTTGAGTCGTTTCATCATGACAGCCAACCTTAGATTATACGGCGTATTATCCGCATTTGTAATGCGGAAACTCTCCATAATCCAATCGAAAATTGCGAAACAAGACAGCTACTTATTTGATAACACACACACTATTGAAAACGAAAGATACTGAAACCGAGATCCGCCCTTATCACACCCAATGATACCCTCAGAAGTTTCTGCAAAGTATACTTCAATCTTGTTTCTTGGTATAGTACCAAACATTGTTATGTCACCGAACCCTAATTCTTTTTTCAGTTTTCACAGCATAATCTCAGACACCTATTTCCGACTCTCGTAAATGAGGTCGGTTTTAACGCGACCAAATGGAGTTTTGATGAGAGCAGGAACCGCTAAGCTACCTCTACAGGGTATCAAGGTACTCGATCTTTCCCGTGTCCTAGCTGGCCCATATTGTACCATGATGCTCGGAGACCTTGGTGCCGAAGTCATCAAAGTGGAACGCCCCCATGGAGGTGACGACACAAGGCACTGGGGACCGCCTTTTGTTGCAGGGGAGAGCGCGTATTATTTGTGCGTAAACCGCAACAAGAAAAGTTTAACCGCAAACATAAAAACCCCTGAGGGTGTGGAGATCGTAAAATCTCTGTCAAAGCAGAGCGATATCTTGATAGAAAATTTTAAGGTCGGCACCCTGGACAATACAGGGCTGGAATACAGAGAACTCAGCCAAGAGAACCCTGGTCTGGTTTACTGTTCCATTACGGGATTTGGTCAAAATGGACCGTACAAAGACAACCCGGGCTATGATTTCATGATCCAGGGAATGGGCGGGGTGATGAGCTTTACCGGTGAGCCAGACGGCCCACCGATGAAGGTTGGAGTGGCGATAGTGGACATCACCGCCGGGCTGTTTGCCTCTAGTGCTATTCTGGCTGCTCTGCGCCACCGAGAAAAGTCCGGGGAAGGGCAATACATTGACATTTCTCTTCTCGATTCTGTGATGGCCTGGCTGGCCAATGTCGGAAGCAACTACCTGGTATCGGGGGAAAATCCCGTGAGGTATGGTAATGCTCATCCAAATATTGTGCCATATGAACTCTTCAAAACAAAGACATCCTACGTTGCACTGGCCGTTGGTAACGATCAGCAGTGGCGAGCCTTCTGTAAGTTGGCAGGTCTAGAAGGACTGGCCCAGGATCCAAAGTTTGCCACAAATGCGGCGAGGGTTGAAAATCGCACAGAACTGGTCCCAATTGTGGCGGCGAGGATGCTCAGCAAAAAAGCAGAGGAGTGGCTGCATCTGCTTGAAGAGGCAGGAATTCCCTGTGGTCCCATCAACACCCTGGACAGAGTCTTTTCCGACCCCCAGGTCAAAGCGCGAGCCATGATCGAAGAAGTACCGCACCCGACCGCTGGTACCGTCAAGTTAGTTGCTACGCCGATGAAGCTTTCCAAGACCCCCTGCAAGACCATGCTTCACCCACCACTGCTCGGTGAGCACACCGACGAAATCCTTCATGACCAGTTAGGATTCAGTCCCGAACAGATTCAGCAGTTAAGGGAAAAGGGTGCAGTGTAAATTAAATCATCTCAAACCTGGAGTGAACAGTGTCCAAATTTCAAGGTCTGGATTTTCTGCGTATTGATGATCTTCTCAGCGACGAAGAGAAGATTACTCGGGATACGGTGAGAAGGTTCGTGGATGATAAGTTCATGCCCCTCATAGATGATCACTTTGAAAAGGCCACCTTTCCCATGGAGATAATCCCCAAGGTGGGGGAACTTGGCCTTTTCGGGATGAAACTCCATGGCTATGGGTGTGCCGGCACCAACAACGTCCAGTACGGCCTCGCCTGTCAGGAACTGGAACGAGGAGACAGTGGTCTCAGAAGTCTCATGTCGGTACAGTCCTCCCTCGTTATGTATCCCATTCATTCCTTTGGCTCCGAGGAGCAGAAAGAATACTGGCTTCCCAGAATGGCCGCAGGCGAAAAGATAGGTTGTTTCGGGCTCACCGAACCGGATCATGGTTCAGACCCTGCCGGCATGAAAACCCGGGCAAAGAAAGATGGGAACGGCTGGGTCATCAATGGCTCAAAGCTCTGGATCACCAACGGCGATATCGCGGATGTGGCTGTGGTGTGGGCCAGAACTGACGAAGGGATCAAAGGATTCCTGGTGGAAAAAGGAGCGAAAGGGTTCCTAACCTTTCCGATCGAGAAAAAAATGTCCTTGAGGGCTTCGGTTACCTCGGGGCTCACTTTTGAAGATGTACGAATCCCCGAGTCCAATAGGCTACCTGAAGCAACCGGGCTCAAGTGCGCCTTGATGTGCTTGAACGAAGCTCGCTACGGCATTTCCTGGGGCGCCATTGGAGCGGCCATGGATTGCTACGACAGGGCCTTACGTTATTCCAAAGAGCGGATTCAGTTTGGAAAGCCCATCGCATCCTTCCAGTTGACTCAAAGAAAAATGGTGAAGATTTTGACCGAGATTTCTAAAATGCAGTTGCTTGCTTTGCACGTGGGACGCTTGAAAGATGCCGGCAAGTGGCGGCATCAACATATTTCCATGGCCAAAATGAACAATGTCAATGAAGCGCTGAAAATCGCCCGGGTGGCCAGAAACATGCTGGGTGCCTACGGTATTAGTATCGAGTATGGGGTTATTCGCCACATGTGTAACCTGGAGAGCCTTTACACCTACGAGGGAACCCATGATATTCACACTCTCATTTTGGGAGAAGATATAATGAAGATTTCAGCCTTTTTCTAGGTTGTTTTTGTTGGTGGGTATACCACCATGCCCAATATCCCATTGTATCACCTCCGTGGCAATCTCCCTTCTATGATTAACCATGTAGACTTGTTAAAAAAGGCCAGGTGTTAGCTGCTGTGTCTTCTATGCCAATTGAGAATATTCCTACAGGTAATCTATGAAAGTTAGGCTAATGGCGGGTCAGGTTGAGTATCTACCCATGGGTCAGGCCAAATCGAAGTCTAGATATTGTAATGACAAAAAGGGGAACCTACGATCAAGATACTGTGTAAGCCTTAATGATCAGAGAGTGCATATCTCTTGCCAAGACCTTGAGTCGGGGTCGACTCAAAGTCTGAGGAGCATATGTGAACCTCGGCGGGTTTGTATGATCGATCCGACCATAGAGTCACAGACTGGAGATTACATCCCTTAATTCACACTTTCCCCATCAGAAAGCTCAGCACAAGGTGTTGAGAAAAAAAGCGGAGCCAAGAACTCCGCATTTTCTTAGTTTAAACCAAGATATTGTAGCTCGGTCTCAAGGGGCAGAGTGTAGATTAAAGTATGTAATCTATATTTTCAGAAGGACGCTGCGGAATCTAGCTAATAACTGCAGAACTGACCGGAGCGACTGAAGGGAGCGCTCCGGTGCAGTGGCTTGATATATCGGTTTTTATAAGCAATTTATCAGTCTTTATTTTTCAAAAAGTATGATTTTATTAAGTCATCTTCTTCTTTCACAGTCCAAACAGAATAACCTTTGGATTTCATTCTGTCGATCCCTGGAGCTGGCAAGAATCTTGTTGTAAGTTCAATAATTTCGCCCTCTTTAACGTTTTTCGCTTCTTGAAGCATAGTTACTAATGTCATTTTATCTTTGTCTCCTAATTTTTCTTCATTAAATGAAAGCGAAATCTTATCCTCGGAAAACCAATCTGGTTTGTCCAAGAAATAATTCTCATCCTCATATGAATCATCAGTCACCGATTGGCCTACGGCCATTCTAAGTTTATTGATCAGTTCATTAAGTGGGACATTCCCAACAGATGAGATATGTTTTATGGTTGCAACTCTAGCTACTGATTTTCTTAAAAGAGGATTTTTCAGTTTTTTAAATGGTGGCGCAATACCAATTAATATTTCCTCGAGTTCTGGATATGTATCTAATAAATCATTGACTTTTGTCGATGGAGTTATTTCAATATTATTTCTTGTCATCATTTTCTCCTATTTGTTTATTCAAAGTGTCATATAATTATCAAATAGACAGAATTTCTTCTGTTTATCCGTCGCCACTACGTGGGCTCTCTTCTGCTGTTTTTGAGTGGTCTGACATTATCAAAGGCTAGAATACAAAAGCCTCCGAGCAGGGCACAAACCCCTCGGAGGCTAAAAATCGGCACTTTCTGGAAACCTTTCATAACTCACCCCAGAAGCTCGGAGTTGGAAAGCTGATAGAC
>JAUWKY010000263.1 GCA_030613915.1 Syntrophobacterales bacterium | reverse complement strand
TAGTACGACTATGATTCTATACTGACAGCAGTAAAAGAACTCGGCTGAGACGAGGCGCACCGTCCCCGCCTTGCGGGGGTCAGAGTTGAATGGCTTTGCCGGGAAAGATTGCGAGCTGTTTTGGAGTACTGAGGTATTGTAGGAATAGAAATTCCAAATCACAAATATCAAATATCAAACAAACAACAATGACCGAAATTCGAAATTCCAAACGTGTTTTGGTCATTTAGTATTGGAATTTGAGATTTGTTTGTAATTTGGTTCTTGGAATTTAATATTTTGCAATGCTCCACTCCTCTGGAGGCGGCTCAAAGCCGGGTCCTCCCTCCGGGCCGTAGGCTGGGCCCGGATTCTTTACATTCTTGCTCCCCATGTGGCGGTCACATCTCACTGACTGATATTTTGGGGAGTAGCTGGGGACGTGTGTAGTTTACACTTCTTTTGTATGAATCCTTACAGAAATACTAGGGAGAAGGGAATTATGCGACTCTTACCTTTTGTGGCCTTACTAATTTTATTCTTTCCTTCACAATTTAAGGCGGCGGAATTGAGCGATGCCAGTTCTGAATGTCTAGACTGCCATGCGAGTATAGTGCCAGGGATGGTTGCTGGTTGGCAAAGTAGCCGCCATGCCAGAGTGAGTCCGCTTGAAGCTCTGAAAAAGCCGGAGCTGGAAAGAAGGGTCTCCGCGAAGTCGGTTCCAAGTGACCTGGCACAAAGTGTAGTCGGCTGCGCTGAGTGTCACACCCTGAACCCGGAAAAACACAGCGACACCTTCGAACACAACGGCTATCAGGTACATATTGTTGTCACCCCTGAGGACTGTGCCATCTGCCATCCAGTTGAAGAGAAACAATATGGGCAAAATCTCATGTCCCATGCTTATGGGAACCTGCTGAATAACTCTCTTTACCAGGATCTGGTGCAGACGATCAACGGGGTGCAGTTTTTAGATGACGGCCACATAAGTATTAAGCCTGCAAGCACAGAGACAAATGGGGATTCCTGTCTTTCGTGTCATGGCACCAAAGTGGAGGTAAAAGGATTTGAGGTTCGCGAGACCGAAATTGGAGAAGAGATGGAGTTTCCGGTTTTGAGCGGCTGGCCCAATAATGGTGTTGGCCGCATCAACCCCGATGGTAGCAAGGGTTCATGCTCATCATGTCACACCTGGCATCGATTCTCCATTGAGATGGCCAGAAAACCTCATACCTGTTCCCAGTGCCATAAGGGCCTGGATGTTCCCATATATAAGATATATCAGGTCAGCAAACACGGAAATATCTATTCATCCATCGGCAAGAAGTGGAATTTCGAGGAAGTTCCCTGGACAGTGGGCGAAGACTTTACCGCACCTACCTGTGCCACCTGCCATGTCAGCCTGGTTGTCACTCCAGAGGGTGATGTAGTAGCGGAGAGGACTCATCAAATGAACAATCGCCTTCCCTGGAGGATTTTTGGTCTGATTTATGCCCATGCCCACCCCAAATCCCCGGATACCTCTGTGATCAAGAACAAGGCTGGTCTACCTCTGCCAACAGATCTCAGCGGCGAACCTGCCTCTAAATACTTGATCGATAACAGTGAACAACAGGAACGTCGGAAGACCCTGCAGCAAGTCTGTCTTAGTTGTCACACCCAGCAGTGGGTGGATGGGCACTGGGCCCGTTTTGAAAACACCATCAAGACCACCAATGAAATGACCGTGACCGCCACTGAGTTGATGCTCAAGGCTTGGGAAACAGGAGCGGCCAAGGGGTTGGCTCAGAATGACTCGATCTTTAATGAAGCCATCGAAAAGAAATGGATGGAGCAGTGGTTGTTTTATGCCAACTCGACCCGGATGTCGTCAGCCATGCTTGGTACCGACCACGGTGTATTCGACAATGGCCGCTGGTATATGGCGAAAAGCATACAGGAAATATATGACTGGTTGAGGATGATACTCGCTGTGAACAGCGAAACATCGCGAGATGCAAAGTAAAGAATCCGCTTAAATTCAGACAAACCATAGACATAAGGAGGATTAGTAATGGCTGAGCAGTTGGAGGTTTACAAGTGTGATGCATGCGGTAACATCGTAGAAGTCTTGCATGGCGGCGGCGGAGAGCTCGTCTGCTGCGGGGAGGCCATGCAACTTTTTATTGAGAACACCGTTGATGCGGCCAAGGAAAAACATGTACCGGTAATCGAGAAGACCGCTGAAGGCTTCAAGGTTAAGGTGGGTGAAGTCGCTCATCCCATGGAAGCGGAACATTACATTGAGTGGGTTGAGGTAATTGTGGGCGGCAAGGCCTACCGTCAGTTCCTGAAACCTGGAGAAGAGCCCGAAGCCACTTTTTGCGTCGACGCTGATCAGGTAACAGCCAGGGAATACTGCAACCTGCACGGTTTGTGGAAAGCGTAGGAGTTTCAAAACCCATCCCGATGACGGGGATGGTATAGTTTAGCTATGCTCGAAGAGTAAATATGGTGCGGTGATCTTCGGGAAGACGAACGCGCAGCAAAATCCCCCTCGATCCCCCTTTTGTAAAGGGGGGTTGGGGGGATTTCGTTCGCGGGCACGACTTTGGCCATACCACAAGGCCTTAATTTCTGAAGAGCCCCTATGGGGGCGCCGCCCTTTCGGGTCGGCTCATAGACCAAAGCCCCCCCGACGTCGGGGTGAATTCTTTGCTTGATAGGACGAGGACATGGAAAAGACGGATTTGAACTTGCTGATTGGTGGGGAGGCAGGACAAGGGCTAGTGACTTTAGGACAGCTCCTTGCCAAGAGTCTGGTCCACGCTGGCTACTCTATCCTTGTAACCCAGAGCTACCAGTCACGCATTCGAGGTGGTCACAACACCTTCGCCATCCGGGTTAGCAGGGAAGCCGTCGTCGCTCCACGGGAGTCGGTGGACCTCCTGATTGCCATGAATGCAGAAACAGTGACTCTTCATAAAGCAGAAGTTGCTGATGGTGGGCTCATTGTCGCTGATGAGGCCCATGGAATTGAGACTGATGGTTGTCTCCTGGTACCGTACCAGCAGTTGGGAGAGACAAGATTCGCCAATGTGGTGGCGCTAGGCGTCGTGAGTGTTTTGCTTGGTCTTGATCAACCGTTGGTGGCCAGAAGCTTAGATGACTTTTTTGGCAAAAAAGACCATGAGATGGCTGAGAAGAACAGACAGATATTGACCACCGCTTTTGGCTGGTGCGACCAACAAGCCGTCGCTTTTGAAAAACTCCCCCCCGTGGCTAAACCAATCCAGCGCATGGTGATGAACGGCAATGAGGCCATCGCAATGGGTGCACTCTCTGCAGGGGTGAAATTTTGCTCCTTTTATCCCATGACTCCAGCAACCTCCATTGCACTCAATCTGGCGGCTCAAGCCAGCCGCATGGGTCTGGTGGTGGAACAAGCCGAGGATGAGATTGCCGCCATTAATATGGCCATTGGAGCCTCCTTTGCAGGCCTGCCGAGCATTGTGCCCACGTCCGGTGGAGGTTTTGCCCTCATGACTGAAGGGGTTAGCCTTGCCGGAATGAGTGAGACGCCGGTGTTGATTGTGGTGGCGCAAAGGCCGGGGCCGGCTACTGGACTACCGACTCGCACCGAGCAGGCAGACTTGGAACTCGTTTTGTACACTGGTCACGGCGAATTTCCCCGGGCGATGTAGAGGCCCTGGAAGGTGGCGGAGTGGTGCGGGCCCCGGCGAAAGAGTCTTGAATTGGCGGCCAAATTTCAGGGACCCGTGTTTCTCCTCACCGACCATTTTATCGCAGACTCTTCCCGTGCTGTAACACCTTTCGATATTGAGAACTTGGAGGCGATTGATCCGGGGATAGAAACAGACGCATCATCTCTGCCGTACCGTCGCTATG
>JAUWKY010000264.1 GCA_030613915.1 Syntrophobacterales bacterium | reverse complement strand
AAAAAAGCATAGTAGTTTGGATTTTCGGGCAAGTACCCCATCTGGCGCCGGGCTTCCGGCCGTCTCCCGTCTTGTTCCAGGATGGCCGCCCTACCGCTGGTGGGGCGAATTTGATAACAGAGGAGTTTGATGGTTGTGCTCTTGCCGGCACCATTAGGGCCCAGAAAACCGAAGATCTCGCCCTCGTTCACGGTCAGGCTTAAATTATCGAGAGCCAACACCTTTTGCTGCCGCAGACCTTTGAGGTAAGTCTTGCTGAGTGCCTCAGTTTTTATGGCTTCCATGGGTTTTCCCTACAGGGGCAAGTTTACTTGTAGTGCGCACCCTTCCCTGCTCATCTAAGTAGAAGTCACCACCATAAGGATCATCCGGTATCCGCTCGAGCAAACCAGCGTTAACTAAACGTCCTAGATCTTCAGGGTCTGTCTGAAAACGTTCCTTATATGCTGCGATCGCCTGCTCTATCTGCAGGACCTTTTCAAAAGCTTTTGCTCGGGTGACCAGTCTTTTCTTTATAGTTTCGTTCCGGGCAGCAGGGATCATTTCTTGGAGGTAAGCCAGGGCCAAGGCGGTGCTGCCTCCTTCATAGAAATACCGGGCTGCCAGGGTTGCATACCATTCCACCTCTGGTTTGAGTTCTGCCGCCTTTGCCAGGTACATTCCGGCTTTTTCATAGTCTTTGAGGAAAAACGCATAGTCGAAGGAGATATAGAAGGGTAGATACCAATCCCAGCTTCGATGGGCAAAGCCGTATTCTAGGAGTTCGAGAGCCTGTTGGGTCATCCCCGTTTCCCATGTTAGCACTGCCTGGGCAAAATAGTAGGCGTCCATGTTATAGGGATCCAGCCTGGTGGAAGTGTAGACCGCCCGGTAAATCCTCCACCAGTCAGGCGCTTGCGAGCGCAACTCCACCAAAGTGCCAAAGTAGAAGAGACATTGCAGTGAGATTATATGAGACATGAACTGATAATGGTCAGCCGTCAATGCCTTGATCACGGGAGCTGGAGGGAAATAACCCAAGCGCGCTTGGGGTGGCTGGGCATCTCGAACCCTAGTGAGCTCCACATGAGTCCCAACCAACAAAACCACAAATACCAGCATCAAGACGATCCGTTTCACATCAACCCCATGGAACCTAAGATAACATTCCACATTCCACGTTCAAGATTTCGCATTCCGCAGTCTCAATTCCGCTTTAAAGAAAGTCCCTGCGAGCAAAAGCCAGGGTGGCCAAAAGCAGAATGACGCCGAGATAACCCACCGCGTATAGCTGGGTGAGCAACAGTTCTCTGGCATTGAGGGCCACACCATAGATAATCTGGGCCTTGAGGTCAAAGGCGGAGAAGTTAGGGAGTATCCAGTAGACCACATTGCCAAATAATCTGACTGCCGCTCCAAGTTCCTTCTGCCCTGCTGCAGTCCGGATAAAGTAGTGCACCGCTTCCGAGCTGTAACTCCCAAGGTAAACACCCACGCTCAGCGCCAAGGGCAGAAAATTCGAAGTGGCCACGGTGCTAAACAGTATGGTGATGGCCCCCACAATGAGCAACACCCAGTACTGAAACCACAGCCCGATGAAGAAACCACCCCAGGCAAAAGCTCTTTCCGCAGGATGGATGCGCTCCAGCACAAAAAGGGCCCCGGCGGAGAAGCAGCCCAGGATTGCAACTGCCAGAAAAATAAGAATGGCAAAACCGAGAAACTTGCCCAGCAAATAGGTGGCACGGGAGAGGGGATGAGAGCAGATGGTGTACACTTGCCTCTGCTCGAGATCTCTGGCAAGAAGACCCATGGCAATGAACAGAGTAAGCAGAAGACCCATCAGGCTAATGACGGAGAGGGAGTAGCTGGTTGCCAGCGCCAATACCTGTCGCATGGAAAACAACGCCACCACCGGGGTTGTCAAGAGCAGGATAAGTCCCACCACCACCATAGCACCAAGGACTCGATCCCGAACTCCACCCTTGATGGCCACGGCCATGAAGGCGGTTAGTTGTCTTTGCCTCTTTAGTAGAGAGTGCATCAGCGTAAATAGGGGAGCAAGTTTTTCTCTAGGGTGAAGTTACTTTTGCGGGAGAGTAAAGCAACATCCGAAGCGGAAGTCAAGAAGCCATACTCACAAGAAGTAGCTTGCCAGAGCTAAAATAACAAAAGGGGGCCGGTCTATACCCGACCCCCTTTTGTTGAGCAAGACAGTTTTCTCATTTTACAGTGAATCCCAGGGGCTGGTGAATTGGCCAGTGGTCCAACTGACGTTCACGTTCGGCGCTGTACTAGTTCCTTTGTCAACCGACTGCCCCCAGATCACACTTGTCTCACTGGTGGTCACGAACATACGGTTACCACCACTATGAACCGTACCTAAGGAATAATACTGGGCATCTGTGTAATCATTCGTGGCATAGTCAATATATACGGAATTGGACAGATCGTAGGTGGTAGTACCACCAAAGAGTACGTTATCAGTGTTATCATCGATTGCAGCGGCCATGGCCGGGACAGAAAACGCCAGCACAGTCACCAACGCCAGTGCGGCTATCATTATCTTCTTCATAATATTTTCCTCCTTATAGTAATTCGTTCAGCCGAAAGCCGACTTATTGGCCTGATGGATAATTCTGGAAGTCAGCGTAGTATGCTTCAAGTACGGTCAGCACGTTGCGCAAGTCGGACTGGGCTGCTGAGTTGTAACTCTTGGCTCTGTAGGCGGCAAACTGCGGGATCGCAATAGCGGCCAGAATGCCAATAATGGCGATGACGATCATCAGCTCAATGAGGGTAAAACCCTTCTTGTTGAGCTTCCTTCTGATTTTCATAATCATGAGTTCTCTCCTTTCTATCTGGTTTATTATCAAAATTATTATCAGACCTTTCAGAAACTCTCTATGGTGATGCCACCCTCTCCTGCTTTTACCTCCTCCCTGGAATTCTTAAGAAGCATTTTTTCTTTTGCCTGGGCTTTGATGCAATTTACTTGCCAACAAAGAGCGACTGCAGCGAAATAGTATCCTGCAAAGATCTGATGCGGTGTAGTGCCTTCCAGATTGAAACCACTTAAGTTATTGAATATTATTTATAAATACTTACCCATCCTTCCTCAGCTATGTCTTGTCAGCCGTCATGCACTGGAGAATAAAGCCATGATTTCAAACCATTTTTCGGCAAAGAAACGGCCTGATTCATGGAGTTTTTTATCATTGAGCGTCACTCTCTGACAATATTTGTCAAAATGAAGTGGTTAAAGTGAACTAAAATGAACGGTAATTTTCTAAGTTTTCCCTTAGTGTATGAGATTTCTTACCTTACTCATGATGTTCAATCTGCTCTCCCCGCTTGAGCTCCTGCGAATATCATTCCATTATGGACTTGCAATTGGGAGGGAATTTGGTTAGTTTCCATCCATAAATGGCCCTTTGCCACAATCTCTACGTCAATCTTCGGGATTTCTTGTGCGGCGTACGTGAAGTACGCCTCCGCGCAATCCCTTGATTTCCTTGACCTTGCGGCAAATTGCTCATTTATGAATTGGAAACTCCAGTTAGCGCCTTCCGGAATTTCCGGATGGGCACTAGTTAGTTTCCAAGCGGACAGAAACAAGGAATCCGGGGTGGGACATGACTGCGTCGTTGCTACGGCGGACAGGTAATTATGGGTTATCCGTTAACGGATAACACCTAATTGAGTTTTGACTCAATTAGGATCCTTTGCGAGGTTAGAACATGCTTGTGACTATGCTTAAACATGCCACATCGTGGTTGATCAAGGTGGCATGTTTCGCCATCGTCATTGTTTTCATCTTTTGGGGCGGTTACTCCTACACTGAGAAGAAAGCCAATCGCGTTGCCGTGGTAAATGGTTCCTATA
>JAUWKY010000348.1 GCA_030613915.1 Syntrophobacterales bacterium | reverse complement strand
CTTCCTTGGCTGGTTCCTCTGCTACAGCAGGGGTCTCGACTTCCTTGGCTACCGTTTCTGGTGGCCCACTGATTGCAGCTTCTTTGCCTGCTTCTTCCTCTGTTATAGAGACTTCGGCTTGTTGCTCTGGTGCTTCCGGTGCCACCACTGGGACAAGCCCCAAAGCCTTTTGCATGGTTTCCACTTTGGCCTCCAGCATGGCTGCATCTGCCACCCCAGCTTTCAGCGCCTCTTGATAAACAGGCAGTGCTTTTTTATACGCCTTGTGCAATCCCAGCTCAGCCATGCCAACCCGTTGTTGGGCCAGCTTTAAACGCATACTTGCCAGGTTGGCGTCTCCGGCCCCATTGCTTTCTGCAAAGGTTTCTGCCCTGGCCAACAGGAGATTCATCTTATCGATATCCAGCTCATCACCTCGAGCCGTCTCGACATTTACCTGGTCCATAAAGAAAGCGAAGATAGCCCTGTGAACAGCGTCCTTATCAGTATAGGTCCTGCCAGTCAGTGCACTCACGTCAGCATCGTCCACCACTACAGGCTCGAACGCTTCCACCATCTCATAGCCGCGGGGGGCAAATTTCCCTTTCCAAAGCGTGAGGGAATTGTTGTTTTTCCTTAATTGATAGGTACTGTGGTTACTGATACTGATACTCAGCAGCAGCCCGACTACCAGCACCATTACCGCGATGAAACCGTAGCGACCCAAACCCTTCTTTGTTTGGTCTCCTCCATGCGGCACCATTGGCTCGGGTATGGTCACTTCTTCAGTTTTCTCCGGTTCAACCGGTGTTGGGGTAGCAACCGGTTCCTCGGGTTTCACCACGGTTTCCTCAGGTGGTGGAGGTACGGGCTCTTCCTCGATCACTTCTTCGGCAACTGGTTCCGGGGGCTTCTCTTCCACAGCCTCCTCCGCTGCCACTGTTACAGAGGGCTGAGGTTGGATCTCCTCAACTGCAGGGGCTGTTTCTTCCACTTCCTCTGTGTCTTTCGCCAATGAACGACTGTCCAACAGCCCCTCATCGCCTTCTTCTTCGTAACGCTTCAGCCAGCTGTAGTAAGTTGATCTTGAGATGCCCAACTCTTTCAGAATTGTCTTTGTAGGTATGTTGGACTGAGCCACTCTATCAAGGATCTCTTTCTTCCTTTTGGCCTCTGCCGCAACTTCTGCCTCAGTTTTAGCACCTTTTTTCGATGGTCTAGCCATGCGCACCACCCTTACTTTATGGGTTCAAAAAATTATTTTAGACAACCACCTACCTGCATTTGTGTCTGAGCCAAACATGGATAAAATCAGGACTAGAGATGGACCGAATTGTATAGACAAAAGTTGTACTTGTAAAGAAGTTTTTCTGAAAAAAGTGGACTCTCGAACAATACCAAATCGCTTTCCCTGTCTATCTCTCCCATTATTGGACAAGGCTTACTAGTCCATAGTACCGATGTCCTCAAGCAGAGTGCAAAATTGTCTTGCAATCCCATGGACCTCATGGTATACGAATAGCGTTTTTCATGCCTTTTGTACGGAAAAAGCGGATTTTGATGATCCCTTTTCTGTGAGTGGTAAAATATGTTCTATCTATAAGAAGGAGGAAATGGCATGGCGGTTTTTGTCGGTGGCATTGTTGCAGCGGTATTGGGGGTCATACTCTTGCTCATCTGGTGGGTGCCATTCCTGCAGTTGATGGCAGGAGCTCTGCCTGTGATGCTTTTGTTTGGTGGTGTCATTGCCGCTTACCTTGGCTTTGACGAGGTGAAAGAGAAACTTCCCTATTTCAGCAAGAAGGAGGAAGGGTTTCCGTCAACTCTGGACACCGATGAAGCCCCCCAGTACAAGGAAGAGGCAGATAAATACAAGGCTGAAGTTGAAGAACTGAAATCGGAACTGGATAAACTCAAAGAGGAAGAGTAGTCCTGACCCTTGCTCGCAGGCTGCGAGCCGGTTCGACACAGCGAAAGGTTTGGCTATATCCTTAGGATAGCTAGAGGATGGGTATGATCACCACCCGTAATCGGGTGGTTTTTTTTGCCCGGAGCCTGCCAGGGGAAGGCACAGAAACTGATAGCCGTCCAATTTACCAGACTTGCTGTCGCCCGCCAGGTAGTCTGGTTCTCTTATTCTGGTCGGGCCTAACCCGCAAGACTCTCGCGCCCAGGTCTGCGGGTGGACCCTGAACGCTACCCAGCCTATTTACGGTCACCCAAGAGGGCCGGGGCTCTCGTGGCGACCGGGGTTGCTCTTCTTCCAGACAGGGTCCGGAAGCGGCAACGCCTCCTGAGGCACGTCTTTGCGTGCCTAGCCGTCTTTTCCATAAGGTGGCGCGGCACTCCGGGGACGCAGTTTCTGTGCCCACCGTTGGCAGGCTCATGTTCTCCTCATATTATCATCGTTTAGCGCCGAAATGTCAACGCCACTCTATAAATTCGGATGTGAGATTTACCATCGTTTGTTACGCTTTCCAATCCCACATCCCACATCTCACATTCAGGGGTAAGCAGTAGATCGTTATCGAGCATCGAATATCTCAAATTCCTAAACTCTGCAATCTGCAATCTAAAATCTCACATCTCCTCCTAGTGTGCTTCGTCCCAATTGGCGCCAATCCCTGCCT
>JAUWKY010000237.1 GCA_030613915.1 Syntrophobacterales bacterium | reverse complement strand
GATAGGTTTGTTAGGCTCTGTTCGAAGTTAACACCCTTTAAGTGTGGAAGGCCCGAGTCTTGGCCAGAAAAAGCAGTAGAGTGCGAAAGCAGGGTTTCTTGAAAATGAGAAAGCGAGAACAGTTTTGAGCCTAGCTGGGATTATATAGCTAAGTCCAGCATCCCTCAAATGCGGTAAGCCCTGAAAAATGGATTTCACCTATAGGAGTTATGCACAAAGAGTAAACCTTTAGGAAATAAGGGAAACTTTGTTGAGACCCCTGTAACATATGAAAATATTTCTGTATCCTTCTCATACATAAAAAATGGAGAAATATCCTTATGATAACTATGTTATTTACAATCTAACGGTTCAACAATACCTCGGTTTTTCTGCCATTATCTTTCGATTTCGTACAAAATCACATTGACTTTTAAATTTAGGGGCAAAGAAAACCTACGCTGCATGAATCGCAGCGTTTGGAAACTGGCGCAGAGGGTAAGGTCAGAAAAAGGAGGTTTTTCAGCTGTTGACGGAGGAACTGTCCTCTTGGATAAAAAAACCCCCGCGGAGGAGGTGTTGGGGGCTGTTTTGAACCCGTCTTATAACTTGGGGTCCCTGTTGGTCCTTTAGGCGCTTCGGGCTAGCCGATGCGGCACACCGTTCCAAGGAAGGGTCCCCGTTTGTAAGTGTTGGTTCAAAAGGGAGCTAACCAATCATCAAGACCGCAGGGGAACTGGATCATAATAGAATACCTTACCCTGCTCCTAACTATACCCTTACATAATATCAGAGTACAGTAGCGATTCGGATTTGGTCAATACGAAGAACCACCATTTTCAGCGATCTTCCCAGACCAATCATCCGACCAGACATAATTTCTCGCTGCCTCCATAAATGATGATATTTTGTGAAAGCGTTCACTATGTTTTGTAAATTTGGTGCGCGTATACAAGAGCACCTTCCGGCACCTGCTCACAGGCCGTGCGGGGGGCTAGGAGGGGTCTGAGAATTCGGGTGCTGGTGTGATTGCGTTCGTTTGAGCGGGTGGGCGTACGTCGCAGAGTGCAGCAAGGCATGGTAAGTGTGGAGAGTCAGCCAGATAGAAGTGGGGCTTTTAAGCGTGCGGTTTGCCGGGGTATCGGTAGGTATTCGCCAAGGCAAGATCGTCGGTTCTGCGGGCAGTTTAGCAGTCAGAATGTTAGCGAGTGTTGGGTATAGCGTTGGGAACTAGATGAAGAAAGAGAAAAAGGACCCACGATTACTCGTAAGTCCTTGATTTAATTTGGCAGTCCCAACGGGACTCGAACCCGTGTCTTCGGCGTGAGAGGCCGATATCCTAGACCACTAGACGATGGGACCGCGGTATTAAGTTATACGTTATCAGTTATTGGTTATTCGTGTTAAAAGCAAGAGAATGAGGATTATGGCTCACTGTTTATAGAGATGTGGAATAGCGCTTGACTCTCTTCCTATAACGGATAACGAATAACGGATAACACCCGTGGGGATCGGTGGCTGGGGGAGGAGGATTCGAACCCCCGTAGCATGAGCCAGAGTCATGCGTCCTACCTCTAGACGATCCCCCAACGAAGCAAGAAAAATAGACCATAGGTTCACTAAAGTCAAGGGGAAAGTCGCTACCCAGCTAGCTGCTAGCTGGGCGCAAGCGCCCACAAAGTGCTTGACAAAGCAAGGGCTTTTTTTATACTTACCAGTTCAATCTTTACGAAAGTAAAAGTTTAGGAGATGGTGATCTTTGAAAGTTAGGGTGGATGAGCTTCCAGATTCCGGCAGGGTGGTGCACTTCCACGAAACTGATACCTGGTTTTCTTCCAGAATACGTTCTGGAGAAGATGCGGGTGAAATAACCCTGGCCCGACCCATTAACGTTGATCTGGAGCTTGTCCCAGAGGCGGAACAGATCAAGCTGAACGGTCAGTTGCAAGGAGCAGTTCGCCTTAGGTGCAGTAGATGCCTGCAGGATTACGTCCTGAAGTTGGATGAACCCATAGATTTGCTGCTGCACCCTTTGTCGGCAGATACTCCGGAAGAAATTGACCTTCGACCCGAAGATCTGGACACGGAATTCTTTGACGGTGTCACCATAGATGTAGACCTAATCGTCGAGGAGCAAATCTTCCTGGCGCTGCCGCAGCAGTCGTTATGCCAACCGGATTGCCAAGGACTCTGTTCCGGTTGCGGTGCAGACCTGAACCGTGAAGCATGTAAATGCGAAAAGAGAGAGACAACTTCCGCCTTTGATGTACTTCGATCTGTGAAGCTGGAAGAATAGACAATTCTTAGCCGCGTCCCAGGCGGCCTTTTTAGAAAAGGAGCGTATCGGATGCCTCTTCCTAAGAGACGTCACTCAAAAAGTAGATCAAGAAAGAAGAGAACGCACTACAAGCTCGAGCCACCATCGCTCTCCCTTTGTTCTCAGTGCAACGAACCCAAGTTGCCGCATCACGCATGCCAGAGCTGTGGAGCGTACAAGGGGAGGGAGGTTCTCCAGACAGAGGAGGAGAAGTAAGCGACCCCAACGGTTTCTGGAGGTAGTCTCCAGCCGTTTATTTTTTTGCTCAGAGTGCGGACCGGACCGTCCGGTCCGAGAGGAATCAGGGGTAAGTGTGGAGGAGGGGCTATCGTGAATCGAAGCATAATCTTAGGAACAGGGTCAGCGGTTCCCAAGAAAATTCTCACCAACCAGGATCTGGAGTCCATGGTTGACACCTCAGACGAATGGATCTCCAGCCGTACGGGAATCAAACAGCGCCATATAGCAGAGGACGGCGACACCACTTCGTTACTGGCCGCAGAAGCGACCCGGCGGGCTTTGGAAATGGCAGGGGTAAAACCGGAAGAGGTGGACGTGATCGTGGTGAGTACCACTTCGCCGGACATGATCATGCCCAATACAGGTGCATTGGTGCAAAAGCATCTGGGGGCTTTCAACGCTTTTGGTTTTGACGTTTATGCGGCTTGTGCCGGTTTTGTCTACGCCCTGACCATTGCGGATAAATTTGTGAGAGATAAGCCGGAAAGCAAGGTGGTAGCCATCGGAGCCGAACTCCTCTCTTACATTACAGACTGGCAGGATCGAAATACTTGCGTGCTTTTCGGTGATGCTGCAGGGGCAGTTGTGCTTAGCGGTACTAATGATGGGACCCGAGGCATTCTTTCTACCCACTTGCATTCGGATGGCCGTCTTTGGAAGTTGCTTCATATCCCCGGTGGGGGGGTAGTCTATCCTGCCAGTGCAGAAATGGTCGAGAAAAGGGACTATTGTATTCGTATGCAGGGCAGCGAGGTGTTCAAGTATGCTGTCCGGTTAATGGCTGATGCGGCCCAGGAGGCTCTAACCGCAAACGAGCTTGGACCGGATGACGTTGACCTTTTCATCCCACACCAAGCCAATATCCGCATAATGAAAAAGGTGGCGGAGCGCTTGGAGATCCCCCTTGACCGGGTTTATGTGAATATTGAGCGCTACGGCAATACGTCATCCGCGACTGTTCCAGTGGCCCTTGACGAGGCCAACCGCTCCGGCCGTCTCAAGCCGGGAGACCTGGTTCTCCTTGATGCTTTTGGCGGTGGGTTCAGCTGGGGGGCAGTAATCATGCGTTGGTAAAAGTTCATGTGAGCAATACGTACTTAGGTTCACCGCTTTGTTTGTGAGAGGAGGGATTGAGTGGATTATTTCTTGACTGAAGAGCAGCAGATGATCAGGGAGATTGCAGCCAAGATTGCCACAGAGAAGGTTCGCCCGGTACGCGCTGAACTCGATGAGAGCGAGGAATTCCCTTGGGACATTATGAAGATCCTGGCGCAGTCGGACCTCTTTGGCATCTATCTGCCGGAAGAGTACGGCGGTTCGGGGGGAGGGGTTTTCGAGAACTGCCTGGCAATCGAAGAAATGGCTCGGGCGTGCATTAGCGTGGCCACAACTTTTGCGGCCAGTGGCCTGGGGGCCTATCCCATACTGCTTTACGGTAGTGAAGAGCAGAAACAGAAGTATCTCTCGCCCATCGCCAGCGGCGAAAAGCTGGCGGCATTTGGGGTAACAGAGGCCAATGCTGGCAGTGACGCAGGGGGCATTCAGACCACTGCCAAGCGTGATGGTGACCATTATGTTCTCAACGGAACCAAGCAGTGGATCACCAACGCTGGAGAGGCCGAGATTTATACAGTCGTCGCCATGACAGATCGGACCAAAGGTGCCAGGGGAGCAAGCGCGTTTGTTGTTGAGAAAGGAGATCCGGGCTTTTCCTTCGGCAAGAAGGAAAAAAAGATGGGGCTCAGGGCCTCGGCCACCCGGGAGCTCCTTTTCAACGATTGCCGCATCCCCGCAAACCGACTCATTAGCCGGGAAGGCATGGGTTTTATCGTCACTATGAAAACTTTTGATGGGTCGCGACCGGGTATCGGTGCCCTGGGGGTGGGTCTGAGCCAAGGAGCACTGGACATTTCGGTGGAATATGC
>JAUWKY010000268.1 GCA_030613915.1 Syntrophobacterales bacterium | reverse complement strand
GACATTTCACTTCGACCAGTGTTTCTGGCCGACGACCCCAATTACCGTTTCAATTCGCCCAAGGTCTGCTTTAACTGCCACAGCAAGGTAACTCGCATCTGGGATAAGTCAAAAATGGCCCACACCACCGCAAATCCGAAGCTCTTAGAGATGTACTACGGCACAGACACAGAAGGTAATCCGGGTCGAGGTGAGGGCTACCGCTTGGATAATCCGCGGAGCAACGGCAACTGCGCCACCTGCCATGCCCCCTCTGCCGCTGCGGCTAGCCGTTGGTCTTTGGACCTTAAAGATGTCCTGAATTCGCCCCGCACTGAATGGGAAGGCGTCAGCTGCGAGTACTGCCACAAGGTTAGGAAGGTAGTCGAAGATCCATCGACCCCGAGCGGGGCTGCCGCTATCCTGGAAAGGCAGGCTCCCGTGCGGGGCCGTTCCATCCTGGTTTTCGGCCCGTACGACGATGTGGTGGTACCACCTATGGCCGCTTCCTACAACCCTCTGTACGATTCTGGCCGCTTTTGCTCTACTTGCCACAGCCACCTGAAGAGGTTGGGACCTGGTAAAACCTGGGACCGAGGGAAAATATACTCCGACGAGGAGTGGGCCGGTTTCGGCTTCGAGAACAATACCATCCTGCCCATCCAGACCACCTATCAGGAGTGGAAGCACTGGCAGGAAAGCCTGCCCGCCGAAGACCCCAACAAAGAAAAGAACTGCCAGCAGTGCCATCTGAGCTGGCAGAAAAAACTTCTGCCCTATGAAAATTTCGTGGTGGACGGCAATGCTAGGCGCATGTGGGGCACCTACCGTTCGCCCCAGCAAATCCGGCCGCATCACTTCGAGGGCGGCACCAAAGCGCAATTGCAGAATGCGTTAGCCATGGAGATAGAGGGTGAAACGCAAGGGAATGAGCTTTTACTCAAGATTCACATCTCCAACACCAACGGCGGCCACTGGGTGCCCACCGGGGAACCCATGCGCAGCGTACTGCTTTTGGTGGAGGCTCACGATTCCGAGGACAAAGCCCTGAAGCTAATTCGCGGCAGCCGCTTGCCCGACTCGGCCGGAGTAGGCCAACTGGGAAAGGGTGACTACGCAGGCCTGCCCGGGGCGGTGTTCGCCAGGGTGCTGGCCGACGCAGCAGGCAATCTGAACGTGCCCTTCTGGCGGGCTTCTAAAATTGCTCTTGACACTCGCATACGGCCCAAAAAGACTGTGACCTTGGAGTTTGTCTTCGCCCTGACGGACCCTGAAGACGAGCCCACCGGCGAGGCCATTCTCATTTACCGGCCTGCGCCTAGATCTATGGCCAAAGCAAAAAAGTGGCCATTGGAAGATATCCCAATAATTAGTAAAGCCTGGTAACTTGAGGAATAGTTGCGATGAAAAGACATCTAAGTATTGTTTTGATTGTGGCCCTGGGCCTAGTACTGACCACAGGTGAGAAGACCTGGGCTGGAGATATCGTCGGCATCGTAAAACCACAAGGACTGCGGACGGCGGAAAACATTCTCGTCTATGTAGTGAAGGCACCCCCCCTGTCTGTGGACGCCTCCCAGGCCAGATACTTGATGGACCAGAAACAGCTGACCTTCATTCCCCACATTCTGCCCGTTTTAGTTGGCGCCAAGATAGATTTCCCCAACAACGACGAGGTGGCTCACAACGTCTTTTCCCTCTCCCGGACCAAGAAGTTCAATCTGGGCAGCTACAAGCCCGGTGGGAGCAAGACGGTGGTCTTCGACCGGCCCGGGATGGTCGATCTCCGCTGTGACGTGCACCAGGAGATGAACGCTTATATCCTGGTGCTCAAAAACCCCTACTTCGCCGTCACCGACAAACAAGGGCGCTTTACCATTCCCGACCAGCGTTCTTTAGAGGCGCAAGGCCTTAAGGGCGTGCCGACCTTAGCACCCGGCGAGTACCTGATCAAGACCTGGCACGAGAAGCTCAAGACAGTCAAGCAGAAGGTGGAGGTCCCCGCCAACGGCGAAGCCTCCATAGTCCTGAAACCCAAACGAGGAGCGCCAGGTGTACTTTACAAATAGGCCGGCGCCGGTGTTGTAGGGAGTAGACCATGGACCAGCAGGTAACCTTCTTCATGGCCTTCGCCGCCGGCCTGGTTTCATTTCTCTCGCCTTGCGTGCTGCCTTTGATTCCCGGCTACATCTCTTTCGTCTCGGGAGTCTCTCTCGAGGATATGACAGATACCACCCAGGCCAGCCGTATCAAGGCGGCTGTGATGGCCAAGTCCTTTCTTTTTGTTCTGGGTTTCTCCGCCGTTTTTCTACTCTTGGGGGCCTCGGCCACCTGGCTGGGGAGCCTCCTTTCCAGCAGGCTCTCCCTGCTCACCACAGTCGCTGGCCTGGTCATCATTCTCTTTGGCTTACACCAAATGGGCATCTTGCGCCTTGGTTTGCTCCTGCGGACCCGCCAACTTACCTTACCACCCACGCGACTGGGTCTGCTGAGGGCTCCGCTCCTGGGAGCGTCTTTCGCCTTCGCCTGGACTCCCTGCGTGGGGCCAGTTCTGGGCGCCATCCTGACCTACGCCGCCACCTTGACAACTGTGGGGCAGGGGGTGGAGCTCCTGGCCAGCTACTCGGCGGGCCTGGGCATCCCTTTTCTGCTTACCGCCTTGGCGGTGAAAGGATTCTTTCGCCTCTTTGGTCGAATCAAGAACTACATGTGGCTGCTGGAGAAGACAAGCGGGATAGTCTTGGTGCTCATGGGCGTCCTCATACTTACGGGCAAGATGACTCTCATCGTTTCCAAATTGACCTTTCTCAACCGGTTCGCCTGGTAGGCGAAAACTGGGTTATGTCGGACGGGAGTCCTAGAGATGGATAGAAAACGATTCGGCAGGCTTGTACAGCTTATCCTGGCTCTCGTTCTAGTCTTGCTGAGCCCCATTAAAGGGGAAGCCACCGACCACAGTGGTGCGGCCGAGATCCAAAGGCTCTTCCTGCGGCTCAGTATCAGCACACTTAAGGAAGCTCCACCACTAGAGGGAACGGCGCTCGACTTGAGAGGTGAGGAGGTAGAACTGTCTAGTTTCAGGGGAAATGTCGCTTTCCTGACCTTTTGGACCACCTGGTGTCCTAGTTGCAAGGTTGAGATGCCGGCTTTACAGAAACTATTTGCGCGCTACCAGGACCAGGGTTTCCAGGTCCTCGCGGTCAACATCCAAGAGTCGGCAGACAAGGTAGCCGAGTATTTCCGGGCCAAAGGCCTCTCTTACACTCCCCTTCTGGACCCTCGTGGTCAAATGGCCCGCGGCCTGGGGGTGTGGAGCGTGCCCAGCACCTTTATCCTGGATCGCCGAGGGGTTGTGCTGGGAAAAGTGATGGGCGCCCGCGAATGGGACGGCCCCGAAGGGCGCACGCTGATACAACTCCTTCTAACTCCCCAGTGAGATCTCACCTCTTTTGATCGGAACCTGACATGTCCAGAAAAAAAGCTATCTTGGCGATAATCTTGGGGTTGGCTGTGGCTGTGGCAGTGCCGCTACTTCTGCGTCTTGCGCCCCACCAGCCTCACACTCATGTCATTGATCTCACTGCAAAAAAATACGGTTATGAGCCAGGGAGGATTGTAGTCAAGAAGGGTGACACCGTGGTCCTGAAACCAACATCCATGGACGTTACCCACGGCTTCTTGCTGGATGGCTATGATCTGGAAGCAGTGATAAAGCAACAGGGGCTGGCGTATCTCAAGTACACCTGGACCGACGACGAAGGCCAACCGCACACCGACTGGGACAAAGTTCGTGAGATCGAGTTCA
>JAUWKY010000105.1 GCA_030613915.1 Syntrophobacterales bacterium | reverse complement strand
TTCAGCCTGGTGGCGGAATTCACTTCGGGGTTTGCAGCTGCAGGGGCTCTTTTGGAAGCCGGGACCCTTACCATTAGGGAGACGGTGATCGCTTTGCTATTGGGTAACGTGGTAGCGACCCCCGTGAGAGCACTTCGGCATCAACTCCCCTACTACATGGGGATCTTTAGACCGAAGCTTGGGGTTCTGTTAATCACCCTGGGACAAACGCTCAGGGTGATCAGCGTTATCATAGTTGGGGCGGCATATGTACTTTTGACCGCGCTTTAGGGGCTCTCGCCCGCTCCCCCGCCTCTGCGGGCTCGCTCGAGTCCTCAGAGGGGCTCAGAGAAAAAGATGGTAGCGGATGTAGTCGGATCGCTTAAAAAGCCCTGCAAAGCAGGGCGTCCCGATATGGCTATCGGGACAAATGGAGGGGTCCTGAAAGCCAAGAATAAGCTTGCTTATTCCAGGTTTCAGGCGCTCTCCATTAAGTCTTTAAGCGATCCCCTCCTAGACCAAATCAACCTCACTGCTTTAATATTTGAGAGCTCTCTGAGTTCTCTGTGAACTCTGTGAGAGATTGAAAAGTCTGGAGAACGAAGCTCATGGCGAAAGCAAGAAACCTAATGATTCTGGGAACAGGTTCGGATGTGGGAAAGAGCATCCTTGTGGCCGGCCTGTGTCGGATTTTCAATCAAGACGGCTATAGGGTAGCTCCATTCAAGGCCCAGAACATGGCACTCAACTCCTTCATCACTCCGGAAGGGGGCGAGATGGGCCGGGCTCAAGTGGTACAGGCAGAGGCTGCCGGCATTGAGCCACATGTTGATATGAATCCAATTCTACTGAAGCCCACGTCCAATGTTGGTTCCCAGGTCATATTGCACGGCAAGGTACTCGGCAATTTTACGGCTGCAGAGTACTATCAGAAGAAATCTGATCTGGTAACGCAGGTCATGGAAAGCTATCGTCGCCTGGAGGCACAATACCAGGTCCTGGTATTGGAGGGCGCGGGCAGTGCAGCAGAAATTAACCTCAAGGATAAGGACCTGGTAAACTTTTCCATGGCGGAGCAGGTGGAGGCCCCAGTGCTGTTGGTGGCAGACATAGACCGGGGAGGAGTATTTGCAAGTATTGTCGGACACATGGAGCTTTTCACGCCAGCAGAGCGGGATCTGGTAAAGGGGTTAATCATCAACAAGTTCAGAGGAGACCCATCCTTGCTTCTTTCTGGGATGGAGTTTCTCGAGACTCGCACCGGCAAGCCGGTTCTGGGCCTGGTGCACTATTTTACGGATATCCACATTCCCGAAGAAGACAGTGTTGCCCTGGACCTCAAGATGAGGGCGCCAAAAGAGAGACCACAGGAACAGGTGCGGGTTGGTGTTATCCGTCTGCCGCACATTTCAAACTACACGGACTTCGACAGCCTCGAGCAAGAGCCATCAGTTAGCCTTACCTATTTCACTGCTCCCGAGCAGGTTTTTGATATGGATCTGGTGATTTTACCCGGCAGCAAGAATACCCTTAACGATCTTCGTTATCTGCACAATCAGGGCATTGCTGAGGCAATCATTTCTTTTCATGCCAGAGGCGGTACTGTGGTGGGCATTTGCGGCGGCTACCAGATGCTGGGCCAAAAAGTGCTGGACCCTATGAGGGTGGAGAGCGACCTCCAAGAAATAACCGGCCTGGGCCTGCTGGATATGGAGACAGAACTATTGGGAAAAAAGGTGACCGCTCAGGTCAGGGCCAGATTGCTCTGGCCAGAACTGGCTGATCCCGCTGACCAGGTGCACGGCTATGAAATCCACATGGGACAGAGTCGGGTTCTGGGGCCAGCCACTCCCCTGCTGGAAATTGTGGAACGCAATGGTAAGCCGGTGCAGGTCAAGGACGGCCTGATTTCCAGTGACGGCCGCGTCTGGGGAAGTTACTTACACGGCCTGTTTGATAACGATGGCTTGAGGCACCGCCTCATTAGTCGGCTCATGAGTGTTGATGATGTGGAGCTAACCAAGGAGAGATTGGGATCTTTCCATCGCTGGAAAGAGGAGCAGTACGACAAACTTGCCACCCATCTCCGAAAACATATCGACATGGACCGCATCTATCAGATAATTGGCATTGCAAGCCATAACAAGTGACGTCAAGCATTACCCCCGGGAAACTGAATGAACAACCACACCCCTTATCCAGACCGCGACCCCCACCGCTGGATGGTTTTTTTCGTCATCAGCGTGGTGTACTTTTTCGTCTATTTCCACCGGGTGTCCACTTCGGTCATCGTCGCGGACCTTTTAGAAGCGTTTCACACCAACGCCACGGCGCTGGGCTTCATGTCATCCTTGTATTTCTATCTCTATGCTTTTGAACAGCCGCTTGTGGGATACCTGTCCGACCGGATCGGGCCCCGGCGAGTGATCGGCTACTGGTCCTTGGGGGCTGCTGCTGGGTGTTTTCTTTTCGGCATGGCGCCGAACATCGGCTGGGCTTCAGTGGGCCGGGCAGTTATCGGACTTGGCGTCGGTGGTGTGTACGTGCCGGCGGTCAAGGCTATCTCCCAGTGGTTCAGAAAGAATGAGTTTGCCACTATGATTGGCCTGCTCATGGCCATGGGCAATTTCGGGGCCGTGATTGCCACCACACCCCTTGCCTGGGCGGCCGGTTCCTGGGGGTGGCGGTCCACATTTTTCCTGATTGGCGGGATCACGGTGGGACTGGCATTTGTCACGCTATTGCTCACCCGAGACTATGCCCTTCCTCCAGAGCCGGTTCAGGTGGAGCCCGCTACAGCCTCTGGGAGCAATCCGGGTTCTAGAGCAAAAGTCTTCAAGGTGCTGGCATCCGGGCACTTCTGGATCGTTGCGACAATTTTTTTCGGCATATACGGTACCCTGATAACCCTGCAGGGGCTGTGGGCAACGCCGTTCTTGATGACAGCTCTTGGAATCGAACGCATCTTTGCCAGCAAATTGAACATGCTGATCCCCGTGGGTGTGATCATTGGTGCGCCCTTTTTCGGCTGGCTGACCGACCGGTTTTCACTCGACAAGGGAAATACCCTGATCTCAATCCTAACCGTGTATACTTTGACCTGGATAGGAATGATTTTCTTCTACAGTCAATTGGGGACCGCCGGTCTTTCCCTGGTGCTGCTAGTGATGGGCATTACCACGGGCGGATTTATCAGCACGCTGTGGGGGATAGTCCAGGAGACCACGCCTGCAGAAATTCTGGGCCTGACCTCCGGGTTGCTCAACCCGGCGCCGTTTTTCGGCGTTGCCGTGTATCAGGTTGTTACGGGCGTTGTCCTGGATCGGGCCGGCCGCGTCGGCGACCTTTACTCTCTGTCGGGATTCAGAAACGCTTTTTTGCTCTGTCTGTTCGGCATCGTCATCTGCCTTTTGCTGTCGTTTCGTCTCCGTACATCCAAGGGTGCGGAGGTTTCCTGATCGCTCCTTGGGGATGCGCAGTAATAAGTCAACAACGTCCCTGTCTAGCAGGTACTTACCCCAGGGTTCTTTCCTCGCCTTATCCCCCTGCCACCCTCCCCGTTTTTCTCCGACGCAGAGGAAGAGGATTCTTCTCGCGCTTCCGCTCCAGCCAGTTCTGATACACATCTACCGTGAACATCAGCAAAAGGATAAAAATAACAATCCACTGAGGAATATAGGGAAAGGCATTACCGGCTACCGTTAAATGTGCAACATGTCCCCCTTCGAGAATCAGGACGAAACCAATCAACAGAAGCACGAACAGACCCAGAATCTCAAAGTCTGGGTTGCTCATCATGTAGTTAGAAATGTATTCGGCAAACCGCAGCATCAGCATAACCGAAATAACGACCGACCCCACCATGACCAAGAAAACGTCTGTCATCCCGACGACGGTGAGAATGGAGTCCACGGAAAACAGCAGGTTTATACTAACTATGAGGAAAATCACCTGGCTAAAGCGGTCTGCTTTCTCCACTTCCTGCTCCATCCCTTTGGACTTCAACCTGAGTTCTTTGACACCTTTCCATATCAGGAAGAGTCCACCAACGCATAGCAACAAAGACTTTCCGCTCAACTCAACATGCAGTCTAAGCCATGAAGGGTAATAGGTGTCGAGTTGGTAAAAGACCCCGGTGACGTATTTGAGGATGTAGCTGACAATCGATAAAAGGAAGATGCGAAAGACCATGGCCAGCACTAAGCCAAGGTTGACCGCTTTTGTGCGCTGAGACGCGGGCAATTTGTTGGCAATGATCGTGATGATAATCAGATTGTCTGCACCGAGGGCGATTTGGATCAACGTTATTGAAAAAAGGCTAATCCAGATTTGGGGATCAACAAGTAAATCTATCATTGCTGTTCTCCGTTTGTAATAAGAAGGGCAGGAACCAGACAAAATGAGTCAGCCAATACAAATAGCATAATGACACCGTCTAGAACAGTCCCGTCTATCTTCCACACACCCTGCTTTGATCACTTCCAACATGTTGTCACACGTTCGATGTGGCCGCTTCCGATCTTTCGGTAGTATCTGCACCAACCCACTATTTTCATGGGAGATCGGATGCTTCATCATGAGATGGATTTTCCTTTTCGGGTTTGCGCCCCAGATGGGTCGCATCACAGGCGCTCCTCATTTGGGAATGGTCAGAGTTTAGCGAACGATGCTGGAATACGTCTTTTTCCTCTCCCCCGAGCATGGATTGGCCTAATTATTGCTCTTTGTTTCTCCACGTTCTGGTTACTCATATCCTGTCAAGTTTCGCACACTTAGTAGAGTGGAGAAGGACATTGTCTCGGCTTAGGCTCTGTAGGATGCCGAGGGGAGATGAAAAAGTTTAGCCGACAGACGGCACCACGTCCAAAGAAATGGCGACAGGGCGCAACTGGACTTTTGCTGAGAAGCAATAATGTCCTCTCCGAGGGGGGCCATATGAAGAAGATACTATTACTGATCATCAGTATTATGGTCGTATTTGGCGCTGCCTTGCCGGCCCAAGCTTTCGAGGCGGGCGTGCGAGGCTATTACTGGTTCCCAACTATAAGCGGTGACGTCAAATATAGCGATGGCTCACTGAATGGTACTAAACTCGATCTGGAAGATGACCTAAATATAGATGACGAGTACTATCCCGTTGGTGAAGTCTTCATTGGGGGGGGCGATCATCACCTGAGTTTCTCTTTCTATCGCGCCGACTACGACGGCACAGCAACCCTGACCGAGGATATTAACTTCGGCGGCGAAACCTTTCCCGCGGGTGACAGGATTAAAAGTAGTCTAGAGTATGACGTTTATGATCTAACCTATCAGTACGACCTGCTAGACCTAGAAAACGTTTTGGCAGGCTTCTCTTTGGGTCTAGTAGGCAGGCTCAGGGTTTATGATGTAGAGGTTGAGATCAAATCCAGAACAGTCGACCAGTCTGAAAAGGAAGACTACACTGTCCCCATTCCATTGTTCGGGCTGAACCTCCATCTAGGTATCCTCGCTGACGTCTTGGAAGCCCGTATCCTCGCTTCCGGAATCGGCTACTGGGATGGCTATATGGTCGACGGGCAGGCCGAGCTCTCCTTCACCCCCATCCCCTTCGTGGATATCCACGCAGGCTATCGAACCTTTTTCGTAGATGTCGACGCTAGCGACTTCGAGCTCAACTACAATACCTCAGGGTTCTATGGGGGTGTTACCATAAGCTTTTAGAGACAAAAAGGGGTTGGCATCTAAACCGTAACGTTCAAGAGGTAATGATACTGTTCAAGCAGAGTCAAAAGGCTAAATCGGCACTTTAGAATTCTACTCTACCCTTCTTGAACAGTATTTTCTTTGCTTCTTCCACAGATAAGTGACCGTCAATTATTGCAGCAGTCAATTTGTAGAGCACGCGGGTATCTATGAAGATAAGATCATCAAGCTGATCTTCGTCGCCATCAGCGTATGCCAGGCTTCTATCTTTGGGGTCAGTCTCTATGTTGTAATTTACAATGAGTGCGCCATCAGCTCTTGCCCCCAATCCAGAATAGTGCAGATCCTGCCACATTTGGGTGATAAACTTATGGGACGGAGAGACACTGGAGGTGCTCTCAATTTTGGCTAGAATCTTTCTGCCATTATATTTAATCAAAATATTTTTGTTGAATCCGCCTCCCTTGGTTTTATTCAGAAAAAATAATTTCAAGGACCAGTACTTGACAAATATCAGCATAACAGCTTTTCTTAGTTCTTCACCCTCTAAATATAAAATACTCCTCAAATGTACATAGATCTTCTTTGACTGCTCTTTTTCGGCAACGAGTTTTTCTATCTCCTGTTCATGTTCTGCGATTTTTCTATCAATAGCTTGTACAGCGAGAGGATAATAGCGGCTGCTACCTATCCAATTTGTCTTGTCAGATGTCGCCCCTGGCGCTGTATCAACAGCGGTAGCACCATCCTTTTTACCAGGGGCTTCTTTTACGAGCTCTAGGCTGACGAATATATTTTCAGGAAGTTCATCCTCAGACTCGAGTACCTCCCCAGTCCCAGTTGTTTCAGCAGTGGCTTTAGCCGCCAGCCCCAGATTGACATTGCCGTCATCCGAGGGATCCTCACCAACGGTAAGAGATTCCTCCCCCTCTTTCTTTGTTTGAGATGACTTCTCTACAAGTTCGGCCGCGAGTAACTCGGTCGTTTCAAACATTTTCACCAGCGATTTTTCAAAATCGAGATCCGCGTCATTCTCGTGAGTCAGCGTCCCATTACTATCTCCGATATTGACACCCATCAACTCTTCATCGAGCGTGTCATCGAGTTCTTCTCCGTCAACAAGAAAAAGATCGAGGTTTGTCTCTATCGTTTCTAAGTTGTCGTCCGCGGACACATCATCTAGCGCTGGAGCCGTTTCTTCCACTGGATCCACGAGATCAATAATCTCATCTTCAATGGTATCTGCCAGGATGTCTAGCTCGGCAGTTTCTTCCACAGACTTTTTTTTCCTGGAAAGCTTTCCCATTGAACTGCTCTCCTTTTTATGGGACAGAGACGCAATTATGCAAAGCGAGATAACTTTTGGTGCAAATCTTGTACCACTCAGCGCCAGGATCGCGCTTTTCAGAGAGCTGAAGCCTACGCTGTAGGTTTCGTAGCCTGAAGCGCTGCAGTAATGCCTTGGTAGCAAATGAAATCTTTTTCCAAGATGTGGAAAGTTTTACCCATTTTTCCACATCTTGGATTTTCTTGGTTTGGCTTAAGTAGCGAAAATATTTAAAAGTTACCGTATCAATAATTCTGGCATATCCTTTGCTCTTCCCTGTTGCTGCCCCTATTGCTGCAACCTTAAGCAGATCAACCCCTAGCAGAGCGGTAAGATTTTAAGATTCACTAGAAACCATCTCTTTTGACATTATCACAAAACGTAATGTAGTATATGGCGATAATGTTTCATAAATCCATAAGTTAGGAAGGTTATGCTAAGAAAGAATCAGGGCAAGATTTTTTTATTGCTGGCAATATTGTCGATCACAGGCATTGTCCTTCTGTTTTATTCGCA
>JAUWKY010000114.1 GCA_030613915.1 Syntrophobacterales bacterium | reverse complement strand
CTTCCTGCTGAGCTGCTTTTTTACTATGGTTGGGCTCTGGCTTTCCTACACTTTCAATCTTACTTCAGGCGCCACCATTATCATGGTGGCGGGGGTTTGTTTTTTCATTTCACTCTTGATTGAGTTCTTGAAAGCGAAAAGATTTTTTTCCGCTTGACAGGTCATGGAACCCCACGCCCACAGCAATGACTTGGGGCCCCATTTGTCACAGCTACCGGAACAACCGACCTGAGAAAGGCAAAAGATTATGTGCAATCAATGTGACTATGTGAACCTCATTGAACATAGTGGTTTGGGGCAAACTCCCAATCGATTGCGTGTCTTGGAAATTATCGGAAACAGCCCCCACCCCATCAGTGCGCAGGAGATTATTGCCGCCTTGAACCAAAGCCGGGATGTTAACCGGGTCACTGTTTACCGAATTCTTGACCTATTGGTGGGAAACAAATTGGTTGAGCGCATTAGTGCCGGCGACCGCTCTTTTCGCTACGGGTTGGCCCCAAATGCCAACCACCAGCCGCACTCCCATTTCTATTGCGTAGAATGCGGTGAAATGGAATGCCTTCGCCCCGAACATATTAGCTTGGACACGGAGCCCCTTGAGCGCTCCTCCTTTCCAGGGTTGATCGAAAGAGTCGAAGTGCGCATTGATGGCATCTGCGAAGACTGCCGCAGACAGTGATCCCCAGGCACCGGAATGTTATTGGTTATCCGTGGTAATTATATTCTATAACTGTGGATGTTAACACTGACAAAGAGTTCTTTGCAGACATCCGTATAACGATTAACGAATAACGTATAACTTCCCCGTCTCGCCAAACAGCCACGTAGGGGTTCCATTGCCTGGATCTGGGTTGACTCGGTGAGAAGGGTGAGAGCGGGGAAAAATGGACTACTCTTCCTTGTCTGGATAGCGTTGTTGAATAGATCGCATCACATCCAGGGAGGAAAAGAAGACCTTGATGAGCGCGGGATCGAACTGTTGCCCCGCACTTTGTTCCATGGTTTTAATGATATCTGCCTCGTCCCAGGCCTCCTTGTACGCTCTTTTGGAGGCCAGAGCATCGTAGACGTCAGCTATGGCTACAATCCTGCCGAAAAGGGGAATCTCGTCACCTTTTCTGCCCCGCGGTTGCAGTTGTTGCACAGAGAAACTCAGTCCTGGCCCGGTTGCCGCCAGATCGACATGCCCAGGATAACCGTTGCCATTCCACCATTCATGGTGGCTCAGGGCAACTTCTGCTGCGGCCTCATCGAATTCTGATTTTTTGTCAATAAAAAGTCTCGCCCCGAAAAATGTGTGTTGTTTTATGATGTCAAATTCTTCGTCAGTGAGCCGAGCTGGCTTTTTTAGAATCTGATCCGATATGGCAACCTTGCCCACGTCATGGAGCATGGCGGCCATCCGCAGCACATCGCGCTTGTTCTGGATCTCTTTCGCGGGAATGTTGTTTTCCTTGGCCCACCTTTCATATATCTCCACGGAATACGATCCAACCCGGTTGACGTGAGCTCCTGTTTCCTTGGGGTCTCGCAGTTCTGCCATCCGGATCATCCTCAGGATGAGGGTTCGGGTCATCTGTGCTCTTTCCAAGGCCATGGTGGCCATACTGGCAAAATGAACCATCATCTTGGCGTCTTCCTCTGAGAACGGCATGATGTTACCCTGTTCATTCTGGGCATTGATAACCTGAAGGACACCGATGACGTCTTCCCTCACTGTCTTCAACGGAACTGCCAGGACCGAATGGGTTTCATAGCCAGCAGTCTCATCAAATCTTTGGTCGAAGCGATATGGGACAGTACTCTCGAGTGTGTAGACATCCGGAATATTCAGCTCCTGACCGGTGATTGCCGAATAACCTGCGATGCTACTCTTGTCTGCGGGAATCGTAAAAATATTGTAGATAAGTTTCTCTCCTAAAGGCAGTCTCCTTTGCAGCGTGGCATTCTGAGTATAGGTGAAACGTAATTCGTCTTGGTCACGGATGTATATGGAACCGGCATCAGCATTCACAACCCGCCGGGCCTCGGTAAGTATGTGCTCCATGAGAATGTCAAGGTCTTTGACCTGATTGAGCTCGGTGCCCAGTGTAGTCAGTATCTCTAGTTTTTGCTTTTCTGTTAGCATAGGGTTAATCTCTAAGATTAACAGTTCAGAAAACCGAGAGCCTAATAGGTTAAGATTTCTTCTTGGTCCACTTCATTTCAGGTTGGTTCTTGAATCTGATCACGCCCCCTTCTGTTGGAGCGTAGTAAAAAGAGAACTCAAACTTCCGTCCTGCTGGAAGAAGATAGTGGATGATGTACAAGGTATTTCCATCTTCATCCATTTTTTCCAAATCCCCGATGGGAAAAACATCAAAGTCGAAGAATCCCAGGCCCTGTTCAAAAATGAGGGTGTCCTTTTTTATTTCAAAAGGATGGTCCACGTATCTTGGGTCATCCGTCACCCAAACCCCGATTAACTCCTCGGGAACCGTGAATTCCTTTTGACATTGCGCCCCGAAAAATAGAATGAGAATCGCGAACGCTATGAATGTGCTCTTTGATTTCACTCGCGTCTCCCAATCGCGTGGATCGGCCGGGCTAATATACATCCCCAAAAAAAACAATACCACCCCAAACTGAAAATTCCCTGTGGTCCTCTCCATTCCTTAGCATCTCTGGTAGGTCGGGTGGTTTCCGCCTCGGCGGAGTTCACCCGACACCAAGTTGCGTCGGATCGATCCCGCTGAAGCGGGACTGCGCGAGCACGCTCGGCCCTCCTCCTTAATTCGTTACCGCTTCTCTCTCTTCCTGGGCCATCACCTCCAGGAAGGCCTCTACCACCTTTGGATCGAACTTGGTACCAGAGTCCTCTTTTATGAAACCAATGACGGTCTCCCGAGGCAATCCTTCACGATACGGCCTGTCTGAAATGAGAGCGTCGTAGTGGTCGGACACCGTAAATATGCGAGCCCCCAAATCAATATTCTCTCCGGAGAGATTGTCGGGGTATCCCGAGCCATCATAATATTCATGATGATGCAACACCACTGGTATGATTCCGGCGTAGGCCTCAATTGGTTCCAGGATTTTCGCCCCAATGCGCACGTGCTCACGCATCAGTTGATATTCCTCATCTGTCAATTTACCGGCCTTATCAAGGATCTCTGGAGGAATTCCGATCTTGCCAAGATCGTGCAGCAACCCTCCCCTATGCAGATCATCCAGTTGTTTCTGGTTCAATCCCAAAGCCTGGCCGATCCTCAAAGCAAGTTCAGTCACTCGCTCAGAGTGGCCTGCCGTCCAGTGTGACTTGGCATCTATGGCCCTGGCCAAAGCATACAATGTGCCCCAGTTCAGTTCGTCCAACTCCTCTATCAGGCGGGCATTTGAGATGGCCACTGCCACCTGATCAGCCAGTTGACGAGCCTGGATTGCATCTTCCTCATTAGCCGCTGTCGGATCGAGGTAGCCCAGAACGATCAAGCCGGAAAGTTTCTCGGCAACAAACATGGGAAGGGTCAAAAATAATTCCGCTTCCAACTCCGCCAGGGAGGTAAGATAGTGGGGGAATTTCTTATTTGAGTCTACTAACAATTGTTCGGGATGATCATATAATTCCTGCACCTCGGCAGCTTTGAGCCTAATGGGCACCAGCCAGTTTTCGCTTTCTGACTCGCCATATTGGACATGCATCAGCCCTCCATCTGAAGATTCAGCATCCAGCAGAGCCACGCCCACGCAATCACAGGGGAATAGCTCTCGCATCCGGTTGAGCACCGTGTCCACGATGAGTCTGGTATCCAGCGCCGAAAGGATGGCGCGGTCGATTTCATTCATTGTGGTCAGGGCGTTAAATTGCTTGCCCAATCTACTGGCCATGGCATTGAAAGATTCCGCCAACTCCTGAAACTCGTCGCCGCTGGTGACTGTCACTCTGGTATCAAAGTCTCTCCCGGCAATGCGCTTTGTACCCTCCTGCAATCTTTCCAGTGGGATCAGATTTCTTCGAATCTGATTAATGCTGAGAAGTAACACCACCCACAGTGACAGCAGGACCACAAGGGGAAAGATCTTTTTGAATTTTGACATGGGCGCAAGCACGTGGGCTTTGAATTCGCCCAGGGCAATGATCCACTTGGGTACGAGAAACGCGTTTTCCATGTACAAGGACGAGTACGTTCCCACGCCTTCTCTATCTTCGTACCGCCAGTCAAATGGCCCTGAGTGGGTACGGGTCATTTCACCTATTTGCTGTTCGGAAAATGATACGGGTTCTGGAAGGGTACTGAAGAGCACCGCGCCTGCCTGGTCAAGTACCCAGAGTTGGGTCATGGGCGGCAGCGGGTTCTCGTCCGCCCCACGCCACAAATACGTTATCTTGACCTCAGCGACAAGGGTTCCTCTGCTCGGCTGGGCTGGGTCGAGCAACCTGCGCATGAGAATGACCGCTGGCCGACCCGCCCGGGCCCTGGCACTTATAAAGGTTTTGCCCTTACGCAGGTGTACCTCTTGCGCCGCGGTGAGCGGTGGCGGCTTTTGAACGGTCCCCAAAAGAGATATTGGCTTGCCCGCCTCGGTAATCACTCCCAGAGATTCGAGCCGCTCTTTCAGACGACCGCTGATTTCTGCGACCGGTTCTCGCAAGCTGTCTTCATCTGCTGGATTCAAGCTGGAGGCTGCAATCTCCATCCCGGTCTCGAGAAACAAAAGCCGTTCAAAAAGATGCATGCCCATGGCTCCGGCTGCCTGGTGCAATCGCTCCTGGCTCTGCTCATTGAGCTGTCTGGTCACATGTTGAAAAGAGAGTACGGCCAAGATTGTAACGGGAAGGAGCGCACAGGTGATAAATAGAAGAAAGATTCTTCTGGCCACCTTGCTGCGGAGAAATGTACGGTCAACTTTCATGATCTGAAATCCGGTTAGAATTTAGCCCCTACGCCCACATAACGTCCGTTCGCAGCTCGAACGATGTCATCAGCTCCCTTGCTTGAGGTGATCTGGTTGTGAGTGGGAACTTGTCTGTCAGGTCCCACACTGTAAAGGTCAAAATCGTAGTTGAGAGGGTTATAGCTCCGGTCCCTGCGACAAAACTGGGGTTTTCCACCTCCGGTATGCGGCCCTTGGGCGAGATTCCTGTATTGGTATGGTGTCCCCCATGGATCTTTGAAGTGGTCCTTGCCAATCTCATGCATGCTCTCGAGCATGAACGTTATGATCGGCTGCTTCCCACCAGGATAATAGCCTCTTTCCATCTCAAATAAGATGATCTCTTTTTCCACCATACGGATTTCCGTAACAGCTCGCGTCACGTTCGCCTGATGCATATAATCTGCGGTCAACGGCACCGCAATGCCGGCAAGCGTTAGCACTATGAGAATGGCGATGAGGAGTTCGATCAGAGTAAAGCCATGACACGGCCCCGCTGGTCTCTGCTTACATGTTGGAGCCACATCAAAATGCGTCAGCAGCACCGACAAACATACAGACACGGATTTTAATCCATATTTGCCCATACGTTTCCACTGGGTGCCGCGGTTTTAATGTGCGTTCTAGCCTCGCCCCTCGAACTCCAGCGTCTCAGGCCAGCGGTTCTGATCCCACCCTGACCGGTGGCGGCACAACATGGGCGTTACAAGCTTTGATCCACACCTCTCACCGGCAGCGCCAACGGAGCAGTCAACCGGCTGCGGCGAAGAATTTCCTTTGACAATTTTTCCTCTCTTCGCCTAACCTGCATTATTCATGAAAGCAAAGTTAGTTCATGAATAATCCGGGCTAATTACCCTTGAATCCTTAACTTCTCCGTCTCAAGAGGCTAAAACAGCAAGAAACATACCATCCTAACTTGCGACTGTCCACCCCTGGCAGACTTGCGGTGTAAGGGAGAAATGTAACTTTTTTCCTTGCCACTTCTTCCGCCTTCTTGTAGCCTGAAATTAGCCCATTTCCTGCTTCCCGGCGAGATCTCATCATCTCAATTCTCCAATTGCTCTGTGCTCTGTAAAGGTTAACACTGGTAGCGGCGAACCTTATTGGGCACAAGGTAACCTCAGCAGAATTGATTCGATGGCCTTATCAAGAAAGAGCGGCATGGAAGACAAAGATAAAGCAAAAGACCAACTCATTGATGAGCTGGTCATTTTACGTAAGAGGATCAGCGAATTGGAAGCTCTGGACGCTGAACGTGAGGAGATAGGGAAAACCCCACACGAGAGGGAAGAGAGATATCGCGCCATAGTGAATGCTTTTGACGGACTCGTATATATTTGTTCGGAGGATAATCGCATTGAATTTATGAACGAGGAGTGCATCAAAAGAACCGGTCACGATGCCACTGGAGAATTGTGTTACAGAGTTCTTCATGATCGTGATTCAATGTGCCCCTGGTGCGTCAACGAGCGGGTGTTCAAAGGCGAAACCGTAAGATTGGAACTGCAAAGTCCCAAAGACAACCGTTGGTACTATATTGTAAATACGCCGATATATAAAGCTGATGGCACTGTGTCCAAACAAGCTATGATTCTGGACATCACCGATCGCAAGGAGATGGAGGAGGCCCTGGAAAGAAGCGCTGAAAAAATCAAACGATTTGCCTATTCCGTATCACACGATCTCAAGAGTCCTGCTGCTGCCATTTATGGCCTCACAAAACGTCTCCATGAACATTATGGCGAGAGTCTCGATGAAAAAGGCAGGAGGTACTGTGCTCAGATATTAAGAGCTTCCCTGCATGTCGGAGCGCTCATTGAGAAGATTAACGCCTACATCGAGGCCAAGGAAGCGCCACTAAAAACCGAAGAGATTGACCTCAGAGAGATTCTGCAAATCATTAAAGATGAGTTTTCCCCTCGGTTGACTATTCGTCAAATCACCTGGCTGGAAGCTGAAACCATACCTGAAATTAAAGCTGACAAGTTGTCCATGCTCAGGGTATTTCGGAATTTTGTGGACAACGCTTTGAAATACGGTGGAGAAGGTCTCAGTGAAATCAGCATTGGATATCAGGGGAACGACGACTTCCACATCTTCTCTGTGAGCGACAACGGGGCAGGCATACGGGGGGGAGATTATGAAGGGCTTTTTGCCGCGTTTCGCAGGGATGACACCTCCAAGGCAGTGGAGGGAGCTGGACTTGGCTTAGCCATAGTGAGCGAGATAGCTGAACGCCACAAAGGCCGAGTTTGGGCGGAGCCTGGGAAAGACCAGGGAGCAATATTTTTTATCTCGGTGTCAAAGGATCTCTGAACGGTTCTTGCTTACATGTAGGCGCCAACGACAAAGTTCTAACCTATTAATGTCCATCCGGAAACGAAG
>JAUWKY010000275.1 GCA_030613915.1 Syntrophobacterales bacterium | reverse complement strand
CAGTGGAGTGTGCCGTTGCGATATTCGAAATGGTGCATGTTCTATCCTCTGTTTGCTATCCACGCTTAAAGATTGCGAACTGTTTGGAGTACTGGAGTGACTAAAAATTCCAAATAGCAAATCACAAATCTCGAACAAATCACAATAACCAAAATTCAAAACCTGTCCTTGTTATTGAATATTGGAATTTGGGATTTTCAATGCTCCAGCAGACTTCCGCATGAAGGAAAGACGTCATATACCCCCTCATGGCCCAGATTCTTTACTCCACTAATACCCTGGCCTCGTTGGAATCGGGACCGGCACGATCTCGCTTGTCGAACGGTACTACCTGGTAGTAAAACCGGCCCTTGCCCTCGATATAGGGATCTACCGCCTGGAATCGGGACTCCCCTTTTTTGACTTTGAGGCTGGTTATCAGTTCAAAATCGCGAGTACAGCCAGGACAGTCCCTTACTTCCGGCCGGGGCTTGCTGCGATAGACATTGAATCCTACGACATCTTTATCAGCCTCTCCTATCGTCCAGGTCAGCCGCACGCCACTAGCCTCAACAACCGCCCGCAAATCTTTCACCCGGGGTAGTTTCTTTTGAAGAGGCGGTTTAGGCGGTGCCTTCTTCCCACAAGCCCCAAACAGGAACCCGAGGAAAAACAAGAGAACTATTACCGCTGCCTGCGGCCATGACCCCCTCATTATCATCTATTCAGCTCTTCCTCGGCACCGCTGATGGCTTGCCGGACTTGCTGCAGCGAAGTTCCACCGACGGAATTGCGGCTGTCCACGGAATGTTTCAGGTCGAGCACCGTATAGATTTTTTCATCGATCACTTTGCTGAATCCCCTCAACTCGTCTAGAGTCAAACTCTCCAGCTCCTTGCCCTCCTCCAGACAATATCGCACTATCTTACCCACTGTTTGGTGAGCCAGCCGGAACGGCACTCCCTTCAACACCAAGTATTCCGCCACATCGGTGGCCAGTGTGTAGCCGGCAGCTGCCATCTCTTCCAGGCGCTCTTTGTTTACACTTACGTGTTCCCAGAGTTTGGCCAAAATTCTCAGGCTCTGCCGTACGGTATCGACGGTGTCAAAGAGCGCTTCCTTGTCCTCCTGAAGATCTCGGTTGTATGCCAGGGGCAACCCCTTCATCATGGTCAGCAAACTCATCAAGTGGCCGTACACCCTGCCGCTCTTGCCTCGAACCAGCTCAGCTACGTCCGGGTTCTTTTTCTGCGGCATAATGGACGAACCCGTACAGAAGGTCTCCGAGAGTTCCACATAACCGAACTCGATTGAACTCCAGAGAATGAGTTCTTCGCACATGCGGCTCAAATGCATCATGATGAGGGCGGCAGCAGCGGTGAATTCAATAATAAAATCCCGATCACTGACGGCATCGATACTGTTACGGCTGAGTGCCGGAAAATCGAGCAATTCAGCAGTGGTATTACTGTCGATGGGCAGAGAAGTTCCGGCAAGTGCACCGCTGCCGAGTGGAGAGATGTTGATCCGCTCCACACAGGCGGCCAGCCGCTGCCGGTCACGTCTGAACATCTCATAATAGGCCATGAGGTGATGGGAAAAGAGCACTGGCTGGGCGTGCTGCAAGTGGGTGAATCCAGCCATGATTACCCCTAGATTGGCCTTGGCCTGCGCCACCAGGTTGCTCTGCAAATCCTTCAGATCTTCCTCGGTACCCTTGACTTCGTCTCTCAGAAAGAGGCGCATATCCAGGGCGACCTGGTCATTACGACTGCGCCCGGCATGGAGCTTGCCTCCGACTTCACCCACCTTTTCCATAAGACGTTGCTCAATGGCCATGTGCACGTCTTCCTGGGTGTCGTCGAAAACGAAAGACCCATGTTCGATTTCACGCAGGATTTCGCTCAACCCCTGAATCAGGGTATCTGCCTCCTCTGCGCTGAGCAGACCCTGCTGAGCCAGCATCCGGCAGTGGGCCATGCTGCCCTCAATGTCATAGCGGTATAACCGCTGATCGAACCGGATGGACGCAGTGAAGCTTTCAACCAACTGGTGGGTTGCTTCCCGAAACCGACCATGCCATAGCTTGCCAGCCATGTTGCCTCCACTATTCAAGTTAACCGTTATTCGTTAACCGTTATTCGTTAACCGTTAGTAGGTGTTCCCGTGGAACAAATAGCTACGCTGATGCATTCTAGTCGGCAAATCTAGTTTTCCCGAATAACTGATAACAGTTAACCGATAACGTAGAACTGCTTGCTGCCTACTCTTTTTTGCCCAGTGACGCCTGGAGACGCAGCCGCAGCCCCAAAAGCTTTATGAAACCGTCCGCATCGCTCTGGTCAAAAACCCTGTCTTCCTCGAAGGTGGCATATTCGGGCTGGTAGAGGGAACGTGTAGATTTCCTGCCCGCCACCTGACAGGAACCCTTGTATAATTTCAGCCTCGCCCTACCCCACACATTTTCCTGGGCCGCATCCATGGTTTCCTGCAGCAACTTCATCTCCGGTGAAAACCAGAAGCCATTGTAGATCAGACTTGCATATCTGGGAATGAGACCGTCGCGCAGGTGCAGGACCTCTCGATCCATGGTGATGGACTCCACCGCCTGGTGCGCCATCCTCAGGATGGTCCCTCCTGGAGTTTCATAAACCCCCCTGGACTTGATTCCCACGAATCGATTTTCAACAAGATCCACCCTGCCAATTCCGTTGGCTCCTCCCAACTCGTTGAGCCGGGCAAGTAATTCGGCGCATCCCAGACGATCCCCATCCACTGCCACAGGATTGCCCTGTTCAAAGTCGATCTCAACGTAAGCGGGCTTATCCGGGGCATCTTCCGGGGCTACCGTCATCATGAACATTTCCGGGTCCGGCTCCCTCCAGGGGTCTTCGAGCACCCCTCCTTCATATGACAGATGGAGGAGATTACCGTCCATGCTGTAAGGTTTTTCCGGCGTCACCGGCACCGGGATCCCGTGGGTCCCAGCGAATTGCAGCAAGTCCTGCCGGGACTTTAACTGCCATTGCCGCCAGGGTGCGATAATCTTGAGATCTGGGTTTAACGCGGTGTAGCTGAGTTCGAACCTAACCTGGTCGTTGCCCTTGCCAGTAGCTCCATGACTCACCGCGTCAGCGCTTTCGGCGGCAGCCATAGCTACCTGCCTTTTGGCGATGAGAGGACGAGCGAGAGAGGTACCCAGAAGGTAGTGTCCCTCATAGACGGCATTGGCCCTGAAGGCTGGGAAGACATAATCCCGAACGAATTCTTCCCGCAGGTCTTCGATAATGACCTTACTGGCTCCCGTATCCAGGGCCTTTTGCCTGACGGTTTCTAGATCATCCCCCTGCCCCAAGTCGGCGGCAAAGGCAATCACCTCGCACTTGTACTCTTCCAAGAGCCATTTGAGAATGATGGAGGTGTCCAGGCCACCCGAGTAGGCTAGCACCACTTTTTTTATTTGCTCAGCCAATCCAGTTCCTCCCCAAACAACGTTATCAGTTATACGTTAACCGCCCAACAGCCAGTCCAGTAAGGCACGTTGGAGGTGCAAACGGTTTTCGGCCTGGTCAAATATCGCCGAGTTCGGGCCATCCATCACTTCATAAGTGATATCCTCGCCCCGCTGTGCTGTAAGACAGTGCATGACAATTACCTCCGACTTCTCCTCCCCCACCAGGTCTGGATTAATTTGGTA
>JAUWKY010000121.1 GCA_030613915.1 Syntrophobacterales bacterium | reverse complement strand
CGTTGAACAGTAAGGGGGCGCTAAAGACGAACCCTGTAGTCGCATGGTATGGAAGTCATAGGAATGGAGATTTAATTTTATTTTTGAGCTGAAAGCTTCTTTGAGGAAAAGCTATGAAAACGAAAATCCTGGTTGTTGACGACGAGCCCTCCCATCGGCAGATGCTCGAAGCGGTACTCACCGCAGATGGTTACGAGGTGCAGCAGGCTGATGACGGCCAAGAGGCCATTAACTCGGTAGAAGAACGGTTTTATGATCTCATCCTCATGGATGTGCGGATGAGTCGGGTGTCGGGTATCGAAGCTCTGAAGAAGATCAAAGAACTCAGCCCGGGCATTCCCGTTATAATCATGACCGCCTATGCCTCGGTCAGCACGGCCGTGGATGCCCTCAAATCGGGAGCTTACGATTACCTGACCAAGCCTCTTGACATTGAAGAGCTTAAGATTCTGGTTAGCAAAGCCCTGCGGCAGCGCCAACTAGAGCAGGAGAATGTGTACCTCAGAGAACGGCTGGGTGATCGCTTCGATTTCTCGAATATCATCGGTCGCAGTTCAGCGATGAGGGATCTTTTTGAGACCGTAGCTTTGGTGGCGCCCACCGAAGCCACCGTGCTGATAGTCGGCGAGAGCGGCACCGGAAAAGAGTTGATCGCAAATGCAATCCATCAGAACAGCCCCCGCAAGGACCGCCCGTTTATCAAGGTTAATTGTGCTGCCCTGCCGGAAACCCTTCTGGAAAGCGAACTCTTTGGCCACGAAAAGGGAGCATTCACCGGAGCCCTGGCGAGAAAGCAGGGGCGTTTCCAACTTGCTCACTCTGGTTCCATCTTTCTGGATGAAATCGGCGAGATGAGCCCCACCACCCAAACCAAGATCCTCCGGGTGCTCCAGGAACGAGAGTTTGAGCCTTTGGGAGGCACCCAGACGGTGAAAGTGGATACCAGGGTGGTTGCAGCCACTAACAAGAACCTGGAAGAAGAAATTCAAGAAGGTCGTTTCCGGGAGGACCTCTACTACCGAGTCAATGTGGTTACTCTCGAGGTGCCTTCCTTGCGGGAACGGCGGGAGGATGTCTCTTTACTGACCGACTTTTTCCTTAAACAATATGCCGAGAAAAATCAGCGGTTTATTAAGGGTTTTACTCCCAGGGCTACGGACCTGCTGATGCGACATGGATGGCCCGGAAATGTGCGGGAGTTGGAAAATGTGGTCGAGCGGGCTGTGATCATGGCACGGGGCGACGTGATTTCTCAGACAGAGCTACCCGATACTCTGAGAGAGTTGAATGCTGAGGAAGAAGAGGTTGGAATAGACTTGACGCCCGGCAGGTCCCTCAAGGAAATGGAGCGGGAAATGATCCTCCGCACCCTGGAGGAAGCAGGTGGCAATCGCACCCGCTCGGCTGAGATTCTTGGTATCAGCCGCCGAACTCTGCAGTTGAAATTGAAAGAGTACGGCATCAATTGACGACTGTAATACTGGCCACCAGCACGGAAAAAGAGGGAGTTTTTCACAGGAGCGACACTGAAATTGTCGACAAGCATGATTTAGACTAGACTATAAATCTTACTGAGCCATCTATGGATAGTAAGAGGGACGCATACTTATGATAAAGCCGAAGAGTCTGCAACAACGATTGATACTCTTTCTGTTGCTGCCTGTGGCTGCCTCGTTAGTAACAATGGGTATCATAGGATTCGTTTATGCAAGAAACAGCTTGCTCACGCAGTGGAGAGAAGCTGCAATTCTCAAGCTACAACGCGCAGCCCACGATGTTGACATGCGGCTGAGCCGCCCCAACGAATTGCTGCAAATGTATTACAAAACAGGTGGAGAACTAGACGCCAGCTTTATTCAAGGATGGATTTTGGATCAGCTAAAGCAGCTTGAAGGAGTAGAGTGGGTCACCTTGACTAGAGAAGATGAAAAGCCCGGTGGCGATCAAATGGGACAGATGTTTAAGGGGACCAGAATGGCCGGGGTGCAAGGGACGATGCGCGAAATGGCAGACATGGAAGGGAAGATGAGTCAAATGGCGGATAAGAAAGGCATGAAGAGTCTCCACCAGGAGATGATGCGTTTTCACAGGGGCAGGACAGCGAAAATAACACCCCCTCGCTACGATTCCGTGGTGGAACATGAAACTGTATCGATCATTTCCGACCTTAGTAATGTAGATGGTCGGACCATAGGTCGACTCGAGGTTGCAATTAGATTTGAGTATCTCTTGGAAAATCTTGGAACTGCCGGTTGGTGGCAGAGTAACAGGGCATTTCTGTTGGATAATACAGGAAGAGTTCTAGTATGCACAGATCCTGATCGGCACCAGCTAGGTGAATACGATGACCCTCTTGAGTTAGCAACCCTAAAAATGATGCAGGAAGATTCATCAGGGACTATTCTTGGAGCCGGGCATCCTCCCGAAGAGGTGAGTGGATTCTATAAGCTCCAAGAAGCGGACTGGAGTGTCGTCATGGTGGCTCCGGGCCGGGAAATCCTGGCGCCCATCGTACGCTTTGGCTCGTATTACATTGTAATAGGGTCGTTATTTGTTTTGCTCGTACTTCTTTTGATCCGGGTGGTGACAGGACGTACTGTATCATCAATTAAGGACGTTTCCGAGGCCGCCAAAGACATAGCCCGAGGCGACTTCAGTCTTTCGCTTCCAGTAAGAAGCCAGGACGAAGTTGGTCAATTGATCGTTAATTTCAATACCATGGTCTTTCAACTCCAGGAGCGGATGAGGCTTAAAGAAGCGCTGGGTCTTGCCATGGAAGTGCAGCAGAGCCTCCTTCCCAGAAGAGCCCCGGAAATCGACGGTTATGATATAGCCGGGAAAAGCATCTACTGTGATGAAACCGGTGGGGACTACTACGATTTCCTTGAATTCTCCGAATTGGGAGAAGGGCGAATCGGAGTTGCAGTGGGTGATGTGGCAGGTCATGGAATAGCCCCTGCCTTGCTCATGACCACGGTCAGGGCCCTTCTGCGCAGCAGGCTTGTACAGCCGGGCGGCCTGGGACAAATGATAACTGATGTGAACCGGTTGCTGTGCATTGACACCTCCGAATCCGGTAATTTTATGACTCTATTTTTCATGTTGATGGACTCAGGAAACCGAGAAGTTCAGTGGGTGCGTGCAGGACATGATCCTGCAGTCGTCTATGATCCTTCCACGGATTCTTTTAGCGAGCTGTATGGAGACGGGATCGCACTCGGGGTTGACGAGACCTGGTCATTTCAGGAGAACAGGCAAGAGGTATGGTCCGGCTCCCAGATCGTGCTCATTGGCACGGACGGGATTTGGGAGAGCGAGAACCCACAGGGAGAAGGATTTGGTAAGAAACGTCTGCGCGAAATCATTCGCAAGCACAAGCATCAGACCAGCCAAGAGATCGTACACGCCATAACAGAAGCCCTTGCCAATCATCGGCAAACGGCCCCTCAGCAGGACGACATTACCATGGTTGTGGTCAAGAAAGTGTGAGTCGATTATATTCCTACTCAACAGTGCAGTTGAAACTGATGCCCTTCAATGGTGTCAATCATATCAATCTCGCAAGCCTCCTCCCTTTTGAACAAAACGATATCCTCCACCTCGGGCCTGATTCCGATTTTCTGGCCAATTTGATGCCGATGGTGACTGGGCACAAGAGCCAGGACCGTGCTTCCTTTACTTAACCGCAGAGTGTAAAGGATATTTGGGCCTCTAAATGTCTTGTGAACAATCATCGCCTTCATACGACTTTCATCTTCGTGAATGATGTCTTCGGGCCTGATCAGAATATCTACTTCACACCCTTTCGGGCATGGTGAAGAGAAAGATCCTTCCAGAATGCCGAGTTCGCACTCCACCCTGCGGCTGTCGAGGACTATCCCGGGTAGGAGAGCGCCTTCTCCCACAAAGGCGGCCACGGAACCGTTGGCGGGTCTGTGGTATATGGTATGAGCGCTGTCCCACTGCTGGATGCGGCGACCTGAGATGACACCTATTTTGTCGGCCATGGCAAAAGCTTCCTGCTGGTTGTGGGTGACCATCAGTGCGGTTGTGAGCTGTTCCTGGATAATATGGCGTACTTCCATGGAGAGTCGTTCGCGTAATGCCACATCTAGATTTGAAAAAGGCTCGTCCAAAAGCAAGATGCGAGGCTTTGGCGCCAAGGCCCTGGCCAGAGCAACACGCTGTTGTTGACCGCCGGAGAGCTCGTGAGGGTATTTGTCTGCTGCGCCATTTAGACCTACCGTGCTCAATAGATCTGTCACGCGGGGCTTCTTTTCTGAGTTTTTGGTGGATCGCAGCCCGAAGGCCACATTCTGGAATACGGTCAGGTGTGGAAACAGGGCATAGTCCTGGAACAACATTCCTACGCGTCGTTTCTCCGGAGGTACGGAAAATCCTTGGGAGGCCACCTGGTGGCCTTCCATCCATATTTCACCGGAATGAACATCCTCGAATCCGGCAATTGTCCGGAGGAGGGTAGTTTTACCGCAGCCGCTGGGTCCAAGCAGACAGCCGATTTCACCTTGTTGCAGAGTGAAGGTCACGTCTTCGATAACCAAGTGATTACCGTAACCTTTTGATAGGTTTTCGACTTCGAGAGTAGGGTGCATTTTCTTATTTCCTATGCTGTTTTTCCGAATGGTGGGTTAGAAAGATCACAGGAACAAGCCCTACCAGGACTAGGGCAACTGCAGGCAATGCAGAGCGCTCCCATTCTCCTTCTGAAGAGAGCTCAAAAATCTTTACAGCAAGGGTGTCCCAGCCAAATGGTCGCGTCATTAGCGTGATGGGCATTTCCTTCATGACTTCGACAAAAACCAAGGTGAGCGCAGTCAAAAGGCCGTTCTTGAGCATCGGCATGTGGACAGACCGAAGCAGGGCGAACCCCTTCACGCCCATAAGGTTAGAGGCTTCGTCGATACTTGGAGTGATCCTTTGCATAGCACTGTCCACGGGATTAAATCCTGTGGTCATAAACCTAATCAGATATGCGGTGAACATGATGACAATAGTCCCCTGCAAAAGTGACGAGGCCTCATAACCAAAAGCTGATTGAAGCAAGCCGATCAAGAGGTTATCCAGCTTGGCTACCGGGATAAAGATTCCAACCGCCAGAACCGGGCCTGGCAGAGCGTAACCGAGCGTAGCCAAACGCGTCAGACCGGATGTGCACGGATCTGGATGACGACGCTTGGTGTAGGTCAAAATAATGGCACCGAAGCAGGTAACGAGCGCAGCGGTAGAGGCCAGGAAAAAGGTCCTGCCCACAAGGGAGAAATAGCGGCTGCCAAACTCCAAATCAAAAATTTCGATGGTCCACAAGACAAGCTGAGTACAGGGAACGATGAAACCTGCAAGCAATACGACCAGGGAGAATGCAAATGCCGCCCAGCCGAGACCTCGGGATAGCTGAAAACGGTCTATTCGCAGTCCGGATTTGCCAGCGTCGGTGTAACGCATCCTGGTTCGCAATCGCTGTTCCAACAAAATCACCACTAACACAATGAATACAAGAATTGACGAAAGTTGCGCCGCAGCGGTCAAGGAGAAAAACCCGAACCAGGATTTGTAAATAGCCGTGGTAAAAGTGTCGAAATTAAAAATGGACACTGCGCCAAAATCAGCCAAAGTGTCCATGATGACCAGCATAAGCCCACCGGCGATCCAGGGCCGTGCCATGGGGAGGCAGACCTTGAAAAAGGCTCCGGTAGGGCTAAGACCAAGAGAGCGGGCCGCCTCCATCGAGCTTTTGCCTTGCGTCATAAATGCACTTCGAGACAGGAGGTAGACATATGGATACAGTGCCAGGGTCATAACGAGGATGACGCCGCCCGTAGAGCGGATGTCGGGAAAGCGGAAGCCACTCTGGGGAAACAGGGCTCTGAAGCCGGTCTGCACCGGACCGACAAAGTCAAAAAGCCCGAGATAAATGAAGGCCAGGACATATGTCGGCATGGCCAGCGGCAGAAGCATGGCCCAGGAAAACATCTTCCTGCCTGGGAAATCGCACGACCCAGTCAGCCATCCCAATGCAACCCCAAGAAAAAGAGTGCCGAGGGATACGCCGAGAACAAGCCAGGCCGTGTTGGCGAAGAGCCCGGGCAGGACGTTTTCAATGAGATGGTCCCAGATGCCCTGAGTAGGCCGAAAGAAGGAGGAGAAGATCACCAAGAGTGGAACAGCCACCAGGAACGCAACTCCAGAAGCACCCAGGCGCCAGCCGTCCAGGAACTGTGTCAGCTTTCTCATAGAGAAACCGCCGAGGCTACGTACGCGTTGTCTTTGCAGTGCTTTAGTCTGAGGCATGGCAAACTCTTACCTGTATCCGGCGCGGTCCATGAGGCGGATAGCGGCTGCTTGGTATTCGCCATACATGGCGACATTGACGGGATTGGCTTTGAATTCGCCCCAAGCAGCAACGACGGGATGAGGCTTGACTCTGGGGTTGGCAGGATATTCCATATTGGCATCTGCAAATAGGCTCTGGGCCTCTTCTGAAGAAAGCCATTCGAGCAAATGAACGGCATCTTTCCTGTTTTTGGCATGCGCGGTGACGCCAGCGCCAGAGACGTTAACATGGACGCCGGTACTATTCTGGTTAGGCCAGAAGAGTGCGAGGGTCAGCCCTGGTTTCTTCTTCATAAGACGGCCGTAATAGTAGGTGTTGACTATTCCCACGTCTCCGAGGCCGGCTGCTATGACTTCCATGACTTTAGTATCGTTGGAAAAAGGCGGGGCAGCCAGATTGGCAACCCATCCACGTATGATTTCCTCGGTCGTGGCCTCTCCATGCTCGGCGATTAATGAAGCTACCAGGGATTGATTATAAACTTTTTTGGACGTGCGAAGAATGAGCCTTCCCTTCCACTTAAGATCACCAAGGGCCTCGTATGTGCCCAGTCCAGACAGATCCACTTTTTCTTTGTTGTAGACAATGGTTCTAGCCCGGACCGAAAGTCCAAACCAGCGATTCTGTGGATCGCGCAAGTGGGCCGGAATGTTCTGCTCTAAGGTCTCAGAAGTAACGGGTGAGAGGACGCCTTCCTCGGCAGCGTGCCAGAGGTTACCAGCGTCCAC
>JAUWKY010000145.1 GCA_030613915.1 Syntrophobacterales bacterium | reverse complement strand
AAGATGGATCCCGGGGCTATCCCTTGCTCCACCAGCCAGGCAACCCGATAGACTAGGGTTCGTGTCTTCCCGCTTCCTGCACCTGCAACGACCAGTATGGGTCCGTCGCCTGCAGTTACTGCTTGGTACTGGGCGCTATTGCGCTCACATTCATAATCGATGCGTCTATTTGTCATGCGCAATCAGCAAGGATCAAACCCTCAAGTGGGCTCATTGCCTGAGGAGCAGGGGCGATTTACAGGAGTATTGGCTCGGCTGAAGTATTCTACAACCTCGGCTGTTAAAGCTTCGACCGTGTATTCTGCCGGCATAATGTCCACCTCTAAGCCATGCTCACGTGCTGTCTGGGCGGTGATTGGCCCTATGCAGGCAATGGCGGCCTTATCCAAAAGGGCTGGCAGCTCGTCGCCAGGAAACATGGCAGCGAAGTTCTCTACCGTGGAGGAACTAGTAAAAGTAATGCAGGAGATAGCACCTTTTTGCATGAGACTTCTAACCTCTTCTCTTTTCCCGGCTGGACGAATAGTCTCATAGGCTGTCACCACATCTATCTGCCCACCCATTTCTTCTAGTTTTTCCGGAAGAATCTCCCGTGCCTTGGCAGCTCTCGGCAGGAGAAACCTTTTCCCACGCACCTCCTGTTCACCTAGTTCTTCAATCACCGCCTCGGCTCGGTATTCTGATGGTACAAGATCAAGCCGTAGACCTCTTTCCGTAAGCTTTGCCGCAGTTTTAGGGCCTATGGCACCAAGGCGGATTCCGTGGAGAGCCCGCACATCTTCACCGTGCTCTTGGAGGCGCTGAAAAAAGAAGCGCACTCCATTGACGCTGGTAAAGATCAACCAGTTATAGAGCCCAAGGTTGCGAATAGCCTCATCCAGAGGTCCCCAACTGGCGGGAGGAACTACTTCAATAGTGGGGAACTCCAGGCACTGGGCCCCTTTTCCTTCCAGCAGGACACGGAAAGCACTGGCCTGCTCTCGCGCCCGAGTTACCACCACTGTTTTGCCAAACAATGGCCGTTCTTCGAACCAGTTGAGATGTTGGCGCAACCCTGCGACTTCCCCAACCACAATGATGGCGGGGGGCTTGATCCCAGCTTCCCCGGCGCCCTGGGCAATACTGCCAAGCGTCCCGGTGACTGTTTGCTGTTCTGCAGTCGTACCCCAACGAATGACTGCCACTGGGGTTTCCGCTGCCCTGCCGTGCTCCATCAATTGAGAACTGATGAACTCCAGGTTTCTCACTCCCATGAGAAAGACCAGGGTGCCCACACCGGTAGCCAGTCGGTCCCAGTGGATGTCGGACTCCTCCTTTCCTGGCATTTCATGTCCGGTAACAAAGGCCACCGAGGCAGACAATCCTCTGTGGGTCAAAGAAATACCTGCATAAGCCGGCACAGCGATCGCTGAGGTAACCCCTGGTACGACCTCAAAACGGATGCCAGCTTCCCTCAGGGCAAGCGCCTCTTCTGCGCCGCGACCAAAGATGAAAGGATCCCCCCCTTTTAGACGAACCACAACCGAATGGCGCCCTTTCTCCACCAACAAAGCATTGATTTGCTCCTGACTCATGGCGTGATCCCCGGCTTTCTTGCCTACGTAGAGTCGCTCTGCTTCAGGGGGCGCGAATTCCAGCAGTTTCTCGCTGGCCAGATAATCATAGATAATTACCTCTGCCTGCTGAAGACACTCTGTTGCTTTTATAGTAGCAAGGGCCGGATCACCAGGTCCGGCCCCAACCAAATATACCCTTCCTTGCTGTACGTCCAAAGTCTGATCACCCTTTTTTGGCTGAGATATCTGGTCCAAAAGGGACTGAGAATCTACTGATTGTCATAAAACTCCGCCAGAATCTCAGCCCCGCCTGATTCCAAAATCACTTCCGCCAACCTCTCTCCGACAACTTCTGGCTGTTGGGCATCTCCGCGCAGTTCCTTGCGGATCAACCGGACACCCTCTAAATCGGCCACCATTCCAGTGAGGATCAGGGTCTCACCTTCCATGGTTGCGTGAGCGCCGATGGGCACCTGGCAGCCACCTTCCAAGCGCTTGAGAAAAGCACGCTCCGCCCTAACTATGGTCATGGTTTGTGGGTGGGCAAGGCTTGCCACCACCTCGTTCGTGAAGGCATCGCCCGTTCTCGTCTCTATTCCCAGTGCCCCTTGTCCGACCGCCGGCAGCATCCGCTCCGGCTCAAGGTACTCGGAAACCACATGGCTCAATTCCATCCGCTTGAGCCCGGCAGCAGCCAGTACAATGGCATCGAAACCTTCACTTTCCAACTTACGCAACCGGGTATCCACATTGCCCCTCAAGGTTTCAATGCGCAGATCAGGCCTGAGGTGAAGAAGCTGGGCAGCGCGCCGCAGACTACTCGTACCCACTCGAGCACCGTGTGGCAGCGCCTCAAGACCTGCCCCGTTTCTACTGATGAGTGCATCCCGCGGATCTTCTCTGGGAGGCATTACCGCTAAGTGCAGCCCCTCGGGGAGTTCGGCCGGCATATCCTTAACGCTATGAACGGCCAGGTCTGCCTTACCGTCTAACAGGGCCTCCTCGATCTCTTTGACAAAAAGGCCCTTGCCGCCCACTTTAGCTAGAGGCACGTCAAGGATCTTGTCACCCGTGGTCTTGATGACCAGCAGCTCTACTGCCAGTTCTTCATGCGCTGCCAGCAGTTGAGCTTTTACCCACTCCGCTTGCCACAGGGCTAAAGCACTTCCCCGAGTGCCAATACGCAGCTGTGTCTGTTCGTTCATGGTGATAATTCCCTAGTGACAGCTACTGCAATTAGTGGCAACACAGCCGCTGCAGCCGCTGGCGCCACTTCCCATCCTACTGCTGGCTGCGCCTTTGTCTCCACCACTTTTGAAACCGAATACTGAAAGCACGCGTTTGACGTTCTCTGTATTGCAGGTGGGGCAGCCCACTGGGTCTGAAGACCGAAGCACCAGGATCTCGAACTGGTCATCACAACTTTCGCAGTAATATTCGTAAATGGGCATCAACCACTCCTGTAATGTCCGTGGTCCGTTGTCAGTCGTCCGTTGAAGCAAATGGACAAAGTATCATTGCGGAAATACTGAAACGGGCATACTAACACCTTGCCATTGACCACATCCTAATGATATCAGTACGACTTATGTCCGACAACTGATCTCTCACGTCGGCCGACTGGGCCACTTCGCACAGGTGTTTGGCCAATCATGATTTCTTGGCCATCAGGTCTAACGCCTTGTGCTCTGCGCCTGGCGCTCTGCGTCGAGCGACTCAATAACCGCCGCTGCTAGCAGCGGAAACATGATCTCGTGGTGCCCGACAAGTTCGAAACCTCTACCGCCTGCCTGAGTCGGTCGCTCCAACACGTTAACCCGGGGCCGATAGTGGCGATTGAAATCCATGTTAACAGTGGTAAAATTCTTAAGTTGGTGACCTAGATTCCTCACAAGAGTAACGGCTTTAAGAAAGATTTCCGGTAACAGTACCGCCGAACCCAGGTTCACATAAACACCACCTTCCAGGGAAGCCACGAGCCCGGCGAAGATCCGAAAATCCAGGTGAGTAGCGCTCCCGGTCGCTGCTGGATCTACGCTCGGGTGAATGTGGATAACATCGGTGCCCAGGGCAACATGCACTGTGACAGGAATGGAGAGTCTAACACCTGCGGCGAGAATGCTTTGCTCCACATGAGGGACGGTGGCCTGCAGCAGTGCCTCCCCCACCGCCGCGCCCAGCCCCAGATCCGCTTCCTTTGCCTGGGCTATGGCTCTGTTCAAAAAATCAGCAGTCTCATGGCTCATGCCAAAATCGCCTTCTGCTAGAGATGTGGCCACATCCTCCGAAGTCCCTCCCACCAACGCCATCTCGGCATCGTGGATTATTCCGGCGCCGTTCATGGCCACGCCGCTCAGCACGCCCCTCTCCATGAGGTCGATTATGATGGGACTGAGTCCGACCTTGATTGGGTGGGCTCCCATGCCAAGCAGTACCGGCCGGTTCCGCTCCCGCGCTTTGCATATCCTGTGCACCACTTCCCTAAAGTCAACCGCCCCCAGGAGGGAAGGAAGCCGCTTCAGAAACTCGCTGAGGGACTGCCCTTTGTCCCACGTTTGTCCAATGTCTTCCAATGAAACCTTACTTTTTCTTTCGCCAAGAGGGGAGGTGCGAATTCCTTCAAGGGAAATGGGCTTGCTTTTGTGAATGTCTTTACTCATGGAGATGAAAGCCTCTGGAAAAGTTGGTAATCTACCAGTTCGCAGATGATATGGGCCATGGTGATATGACACTCTTGAATACGAGCGGTATTTTCTGCATCTACCCTGAGCAGCACCTGCGCCACCTCTGCCATTTTACCGGTGTTGGCACCAGTCATACCGATGGTGCGCAGTCCCCGTTCTCTGGCCACGATCAATGCTTCCACTACATTGACCGAATTTCCACTTGTGCTCATGCCCCAGGCCACATCACCTTCCATCCCCAGCGCCTTTATCTGTTTGCTGAAAACGTCGTCAAAAGTGTAATCGTTTCCCACACTCGTGAGAATAGAGGTATCTGTGGTTAACGCCATGGCCGGCAGCGGTGGGCGTTCGATCATAAAGCGGTTAACAAATTCCGCCGCAATGTGCTGCGCGTCCGCAGCAGAACCACCATTCCCGAAAAGCATCAACTTGTTTTCATTGTTAAAGGCGTCCACAATAATGGTGGCGGCTCTGATCAATGACTCCTGGTTCTGCTCCATGCATCTCCGCTTTGCCTCTATACTTTCCTCGAAACTGCGATCAACAATAGTTTTCATATCCTCCATGGCTGCACCTGGGTTTCCTTTCGGAGCTTTCGCCCCTTCTATATCAGCAACCTATGCTTGTCAATCTGTTACGCCTACAGGACTTTCCCCATTTTTTGAGGACCAATTGTACAAAAGTCATGGTCATGGGGGAGGCTGCGAAACAACGAGCACCTGAGCCACCTCCCCTTCCACTCTTAGCCCCGCAAAGGCCAGCATGAAGATTTGGTGCATTTTCAAAAACGACACTGCCATAAAATGGCGCGAATCGTGCTCGTGGTGGAGTAGCCTCCCCCATGACCCGTCGCCAGCCAACTCAGTCAATTTCGCTTCATCCCAATCAGGTCGAACGCTATGCTCTTTGCGCTATGCGCCTTCAAACACCGGAGTATGGAGAGCCGAGTTAGTCTCAATGTCCCGCGTCAACAATGCAAGCAGCAGCTGGTAAATCTCGCCGGGACTGCCGGACCCGATGGCATGGCCGTCAAAAACCACCGCTGCCAGGATATCAAAGGTGGTTCCGAAAAGCAGAATCTCAGCACCGCTGTAAGCCTCGTTCAATGTTATGTCCTCGAACACCACTTGTTCAAGCTTGCCGTTTGCAACCAGAGACTCGGCCAATTCTGCGACCCGGGTTACGGTGGTACCCTTGAGAATTCTGGCAAACCGGGGAAACTTGAGAGTACGGTCCGGCGTCACCAAGCCGATGTTTTCAGTGGATCCCTCACCCAGAAAACCGTTCTCATCTATTGAAACAGTGTACTGCACCCCCGCATCCACCGCCTCCTTCTTCATGAGTACGTTGGGGAGGTAGTTACAACTCTTGATGGTGGCAAAGTAGGACCTTTTCACCGGAATGCTGCTGCTTTTTATAAAGACACCTTCTGTTGACTGCTCTTCCGGGTATACACTGGGATTACATGCAACGATATAGATCTGGGAGGACGGGCACTCATAGGGATTGGTGGTGAAGCCTCCCGGGCCACGAGAGACGAAAAGCCGAATCAGACAATCCCGGGCTCCGGCTATGCGTATTGTCCCAATCACGAGATCGGTGATGTGCTCCAAGCTTGCTGGTAACGTCAGGTATACCGCCCGAGCCGATCGCTCCAAGCGTTCCAGATGAGCTGTGAGATTATAAATATTACCGTTGACGCACTTAAAGGCCTCGAAAATCCCATCCCCACGGTGAACCATGTGATCGTCCACAGGGATGGTCATAAGAAAAGGGTCGGTGACCACGCCCCCCAGAACACTACTATACATGGCTAGATAGTTCTGATGATAGGGCTTGACCAAATCCTCTGCCAGACGCTGGCAGTCCTCCAAACCCAGATGGGGTAAGGTCATAATTTACTCCTCTGACTTTTTTCACACTCGCCGAGCCACAAGACCTCTACCATAGAAAATCCCGCTCATTCCGTCAATCTTTCCTTACGACAGGAGTTTTCCCAAGAATGTCATTTGCTACCCAGGCATAGGGGAAACCTACTCCACAACGAGCAATTCGCAGCATTTTATGGCAATGTCCCTTTAACAAAGCACCACATCTTCATGCATGCTCAAGCCGGGCTGAGATAC